>JAUHYI010000002.1 GCA_030426385.1 Phycisphaerae bacterium | reverse complement strand
GTTCTGAAGGCGTGTTTGGCATTACTGTCACCAGGACATACGACGGTATGTTGGCGCCTAAGTATGTTACGATCGAGAATCCCTATATTGATAATATTTCGTGTGACGACAATACCTATCGCCACGATCAGGATGGCATACGTTTGTTCGGCCTGGAACATTCAGCGACAAAAACCGAGGAGGGCAGTTGCAGGATTATTGGCGGCGTTTTTAAAAATTGTTGGGGCCGATCAATCAAGGTTCAGAGAAATGATTGTGTGGTTATTGGTTCATCGTTTCATAGGGATAGCGGTTTTGATACGGGCTATGGCAATAGTGAAATAGATTTTCAGTATGGGTCGGGGCAGGTATCGAATATTTTCTGTCATTATGATGGGTTTAATCCCACGGTTATTGTTAACTCGACGTCGGGTAATAGAAATCAGATTGGTTTTAGTGTTGATGGTATCAATGCAACATTAATGGATACGACGCTCGTTTGTGCCGTTCAACGGTACAGGGGTTCCCAGCCGCAGCAAGCCACGCCAGTCTATGTTAAAAACGTGAGCATTTCAGGTCGTACTGAGCATATGATTCATTACGACACCAATGTGGGAACAGCCGAAGATCCTTCCCAGTATTGCGTCGCTGAAAATTGCTACGCGGATGAGATTACCGGCGCGTTTTTGAGGATCAGGGGTTCTGGAAATACCAATCGGGTGATCATCAGAAATTGTGCAGATCGGTCGGGCAAAGGGACTCCGCTAATCCGAGAAAACGTAGTTGGCAACGTCGCGTTTGCTGATTTGTCCGCCAGTGGGAATCAGGGTTTGACCGGTGGAGAGGCTGAGGGTACATGGGCGGCGCGTATTGCATTTGGTGGGGATGATGCGGGCGTGCAATATACCACCCGACTGGGAAATTACAGCAGGGTGAATAACCAGGTGACGTGTACGTTGTTTTTGGTGTTGGCTAATAGGGGGGTGAGTACGGGTAACGTCGCCATCACGGGGCTGCCGTTTCCCATCAAAGATAGTCCAGCTGCATATGCAGCAGCGTCTATCGGGAGCGTTCGGAATATCGCGTTTGAGGGACAATTGCAAGCCTGGGGTGAAATAGGTACAAACCGTATCAACATTGGGCAAACGAATGAGTCGGGTGCATATTCACCATTAAATCATGCTGGTTTTAAAAATAATTCAGAAATTATTTTGACGTTCAGCTATTTTACTGACGGTGCTGGTAAACCATAAGTGGTGGGAAAACTTTTTAATACATAGTTACATAGTACGTTGTGCGCACGCGGGATGACGCATGCTTGGTATTTCGCTCGTCGAGAGATATGTGGATTTATAGGGTTCTGTGATGGGTTTCGTGGCTGATTGAAAATCTATATGTAGCCAATCACAGCGAAACGCAATGATGTGTGATTGGCGCTTGTTAGATACGTTTGTGAATACCATTGATATTGTTTTGGGGGAGTTTTTTGATTTGGAGTTACTTGTCATATGTCGAACACAACACTGCCAGCTTTAGCCATCGACGGCGGCCAGCCGATTCGCAAAGAGGCCTTGCCTATACGTCGACTTTTTGGTGAAGAGGAAAAGCAAGCCGTTGTCTCTCTCTTTGATCGCGCCATTGCCGAGGGTAGTCACCTGCTGGGTTATAACGGCGAACAAGAAGTTGCCTACTGTCAGGCGTTTGTTGATTTTATGGGCGGTGGTTTTGCTGATGGGGTTAACTCCGGGACAAATGCCGTGTACGTCGCGTTACGTGCATTGGAAATGGAACCGGGTGATGAAGTCATCGTGCCGCCGATTAGCGATCCCGGTGGTGTGATGCCGGTGGTCATGTGCCAACTCGTGCCGGTGCCGGTGGATTGCGAGCCCGATTTTTACAACATGGACCCAGCGGCGATTGAAGCAGCGATTACTGATAAGACGTGTGCCATCATCGTCGCGCACATCTCCGGCCGTCCGGCACAGATGGACGCCATCATGGCCATTGCCAAGCGTCATGGCTTGAAGGTAATCGAAGACTGCGCTCAGGCCCACGGTGCGAAATACCATGGCAAGCCAGTAGGAACGTTGGGTGATATCGCTAGTTTTTCCACGATGTTCGGTAAGCATCACGCGAGTGGCGGCCAGGGCGGAATCGTTTACACGCGCCATGAAGACCTGTATTGGAAAGTACGTCAACACGCTGACCGCGGTAAACCTTTTGGTGTCGAAGATGCAGACGGAAATGTCGCCGCGGGTCTTAACTGCAACATGGATGAATTGCACGCCGCTATTGGATGCGTGCAAATGAGTAAATTGCCCGGACGTATCCAGTACCTACGCAAGCTCGCCAAGCGTCTTGAAGCTGCGATCGCGCCGCTGAAAGCAATTCGGATGGTGGGTGATCCCGTGAACAGCGAAGGTGTCTTTTGGTTTGTGGTCTTTCATGTGGACTTCGCCCGACTGAGTATTGATAAGGTCAAGCTGCTCGCAGCGCTTGGTGCTGAGGGGCTTACATTTAGTGGTTCGTACTTGCATAGCCCGATGGTTTGGCCTTGGTTTAAGCAGTATCGCGCTTTTGGCAATAGTCACGTGCCTTGGCCCAAAGGCGATGCGCGTGGAATAGATCTACCCAACGTCAAAGTTGTGGACCGCGAACACATTACATGTAAGATCCATGAGGCTTACACTGAAACGGACGTCGACCAAATCGCCGAGGCGCTTGTCAAAGTGGAATCGGTATATTTCAAATAAGCCAGACCCAGACCCAGCCGACGCCACGCCACGTCGTGGTGATCATTTTGGTTAACACGCCGAACGTCCCGGAAACGGGCCATTAATCAGCCTGTTCTGGCTTGTGCGTTTATCCCTCAAACATCGATCGTTCGCCATATTGGTGTAGCTTTTCGCTACTTCGATTTGGTTACTACGAGGCCGTGGGTCAGTCTGAATTTTTTGGCCCTCAGCGAGCCGCAGGGGGTATGTGCCGGGTCATTGATCTGGGGTTAATACAACATGATTCGCAAACTGGCCCACCGCCTATTGGCAGGTTGAAGGTCGATTTGCTTGACTGCGTGCGCCAACTGTGTTAACATAGATGGCTTGTCTTGGCCTGTGTATGTATGTAGTCATCGGAAATAGCGATTAAGCAAGGATTTGTGAAAATGCGAATGCCCACGCCATGTGCCCCTGAAACTTGGAAATTGCGCGGTGTTGTGGTGGAACCCACCGAGCCTTGGGAAGGTCAGCGGATTCAGAATTTTTTCAGCACTGCCGAGCCGTTGGGCGATGGGCGTTGGCGTTTGTGGTACAGCTCAGCCTGTCCTGATGTGCCGTTCGCCGTCGCGGTGGCTGAGGGTGTTCCCGGCCAACCCATGCGAAAAATCCTCGCCGAACTCAGTGAAGGACCGCCGAATCCTGACGCTGAATTGGCCATCGGGAACCTGCCCGCGGATTGGCGTCCGGTGCAGCCTGTTCACATCAAATTGCAAAACGGGAAGCATCGAATTTATTTTTGGGCGCACGGGCCTGACGTGGTGCGCTTCATCGCGGCCGAAAGTGATGATGACAAGCACTACCAGGTCATCAATAAACACAACCCATGCATGTATCATTTTTACGATAGGGCTGTTGAGCCGAATGATCTTCCCGATGGATTGACCATCATCGGCAATGGGAAGCGTGTTCGGCCCGACCATGAAATTCAAGCGCCCGAGCCACTGGTGACTAACGATGCGACCACGGTCTATCAATTGTCTGACGGCACGTTTGAAATGTATACGTGCGGCATGTCCATCGTTGGCGAAGATGATCCGCGCTACAAGTCGCAAGACAATGCTGCGGGCGCTGTTCGAGTGGTCGACAGGCTTGTCAGCGAAGACGGTTTGAACTGGACCGGTCGTCAGCGAATATTCGAACCGGACAGCACGGATCCTGCTGATGTTCAATACCATCATTTATGCGTGACCTACACTGAAAAAGGTCGCGTGGGCATGTTGGGCGTTTACCGCACTGGCGATGGTCCTGGCGAACAGCATTACGATATTGAGTGGTGTTTTTCTGAAGACGGCATCAACTGGGAACGGCCTAATCGATTGCAAAAATGGTTGAATCAGCCAGCTGGAGAAGGCGATTGCTTTTCGGTTTATCCTGCCAGTTCGATCGTGATGGACGAAGGGATGGCCTGGTTGTTTTACACATGCCACTACGGCCCGATACAAAATGACCAGAACGTGGAAGACCCCTATGAGAACGGTGGATCATCCATTCTCCTGGCTCAAGTGGATAGCATTTTCGCCTCTTGAAACCGAGATAAACGTTAAGGCATTGTCGAGTCCGTATTGTCTCAAAGCGTATAGTCTCAAAGCGTGGTGGTTCTAATCATGACGGCATCTGATTTACAAAATTCAACGTCTGGATTAGTCGCGCGGATTGATGCGAAAAGCGATGCGCCGATAGACACGCCAATTGACGCAACAAAAGATGCGCCAATAGACGCGCCAAAAGATGCGCCGCCCGTCCTGCGTGTGATCGTTGTGCCTCACACGCATTGGGATCGTGAGTGGTACCTGACGCAATGCCAATTCCAGTTTTTGCTAGGCGATACGCTTGACGGCATTTTGGATGTGCTGGAAAACAAGCCTCGTTTTCATAGTTTCACCGCGGACGGTCAAACCTCAATCGTCGAAGATTATCTCGAGATAAGGCCGCAGCGACGCCAACAGGTTGAACAGTTCATTCGCGAAGGTCGGCTCAAGATCGGGCCGTGGTACACCATGCCCGACTTATGGCTTTGTAGTGGTGAAGGGGTGATTCGCAATTTGATGCGAGGGCGATTGGACTGCGAACGTCTTGGTGTAGAACCGCAGGGCATCGGCTACGTTCCCGATAGTTTTGGCCACATTGAACAGATGCCGCAAATCCTGCAAGGGTTCGGTATTGACAATTATTTTTTCAGTCGTGGTCGGCCCGAGGACCCCTCGAAAGAGTTGGCTGAAAAAAATAATCATGTTGAGGATCCATCGATTCCTATTGCGTTTTGGTGGGAGGCTCCCGATGGCGTCAGTCGTATTCTGGCTCACCATTTGCCCAGTGGTTATCTCAACGCGACCCTGTTGCCAGCGGATGACTTGGTCGCGCTTCGTCGTCGACTGACTTCGGCTTTGTTGCCTTATCAAAATGCGGATTTGGAATTCGATGCGGTGCCGTTGTTCAACGGGACCGATCATATTTGGGTGCAAAAAGATTTGCCGGAGATACTTGATGCTGCGGGGAAATTACTACCCGATGTTGCCTTTGAAATCGGCTCGCTTGAGGAATTCCAACGATCGATTAATCATTCGCTGCTCGGGAAAAGTCTCCCCACATTTTCGGGTTGTTTGAGAAGTCTTCATCTTCGTGATACCGATATGCACGGGACGTGGTCCAGTCGTATCGACAATAAAATTGAACATGCTCATGCGAGCGCTTTTTTAGAAGGAATGGCTGAGCCTGCTGCTGCGATGTTGGCGATGGCTGGCGGTCCTTTGCGCAGGCATGAACTCGCTCGAGCATGGACCGGCATCTTACATAGCCAGGCTCACGATTCGATTTGCGGATGCAGCGCTGATGCGGTGCATCGCGATGTGTCTCAACGATTCCGCCAATCGGAAGAAATCAGCGAGATGGTCGTCACTGACGCGCTGCGAAAAATTCACGGCACACCCGAAGACGCGTGGCTTATTCGCATGGCAGGTTTGGGCGGTGCCGACGATGCCTGTCAGTGGAGCATCGACACGCGAGAAAATCAGGTTGTTGGTTTGGAGGCACGCGATGGTGTGCCCATTCCTTGCCAGCTACTGAGCACGCGACATCTGCGTTGCCGGGATTTTGTGTTGGATGTACCGCACGCAGGCATGCCTGGCCTGGAACAAAACGAACGGGGCATGGTTGAATTCGTCGAACAGCGAATCGTGTCGCGATTGCCCGCGCTTGGGCCGGCACAGATCGAGCAATACCGTGTGGTTGTTCGCGATGCCGACGAGCTTCGCGAAATCGATGAGCACGACGAAACGAACAAGCCTGACAAACCTAACGGACTTGACACGCCGGTCGCGCGCTACGCATCGGATGCATCTGATGCATCTGATGCATTGGATACACTTGATGCACTTGCTTCGCCAGCAGTATTCGATCCGGTGACTGTTGAAGCCAACGCGCTGGAAAATCAAACCATTCGTATTGAAGCCAGTCGCAACGGCACGATACGATTGATGCACAAACCCAGCGGTCTAACGTACAGCGGGCTTCTTGAATTGACGGATGAAGCGGATGCGGGTGGCGGATATTTTTTCGCACCGATCGAAGACGGTCAGATCGAGCGGTCGTCCACATGCGATTTTGATATCCGTATTGTTGAGCAAGGCCCAGTTCGTGGCGTGCTTAGCATTCGTGGGGTTTGGGATTTGCCAGCCAATCTAAATGAGGGTGGCATGTCCCGCCACGACGAGCGGACCCCATGTGACATTGATCTGCAGATTACATTGGTTGCTGACAGCGAGCAGGTAAACTGTCGCATGAAATTTAACAATCGCGTGATCGCTCATCGTGTGCGTATGCAATTGCCGTTGCCTTTCGAAACACATCACGCAGATGTGGAACGCGCGTTCACGGTTGCTCGAGAAGATTTAAATCGTTTCCAGGCCGAGCCGGGCCAGGATACGCATCCGATGCGTAACTGGGTGGCTGTTTCGGGCGAACGCGGGGGGCTTGCGTTTGTGGGTCGTGGTTTGCACGAATACGCACTGTCCACCGAGTCTGCCGAATCCGTCGAACGTGTGCAAACCACCATGCAGATCACGCTTTTGCGATCGGTTTCGTTTGTCGATAAATGTGGAACATGGCGAACACCCGACGCTGAATTGCGTCGTGAGCTTGAATATGATTTTGCGTTACTTCCATTTTCGGGCACGTGGCGCGAGGGGCAAGTCGCTCAGCGGGCTGCGCGATTTGTTCATCAGTCTGTCGTCGAAACGATGAGTCCGGATTTACGGCCATGGTGTCGTTTGCCCCATGCCACGGTCGGCGTTGATCAATGGGTTGAGCCGCATTGGGTCCCCGTGTCATCGCACCGTTCGCCATGGCAGAAACATTTCGGCGAACGCGACGGATGGCGTCGTGTGGAACAGACTCCCGCGCTGGCGATTCCGGATCCGCCCTTATCCATTTCGGGATGTGATGTGTTGATCAGTTGTATCAAACTCGCTGAACGCGCAATCGGCGGCGGCGATGATGATTCGTCAGATCTCATCATCCGGTTTTACAGCGTTGCCGAGGAATCCCAAACCGTCAGGCTCCACTTCGCCAATGAGGTGACCCAGGCATGGGTGGCCGATCTGACTGAGGAGCCTGGTATGCCGTTAGCGATTTCATCCGAGGGTGCCCAGATGCTCGTCGCTCCGTTCCAGATCCGGACGATCCGTTGTCGTACGAGTAAATGTTGAGTCGTGCGAGCTCGCCGAGTTCATGTATCCGACCGGGACAAACGATGAGGTGCGAGATTGATTTTGAGTGGCGAACGAAATCAGGGCAACGCGGTGCAAAAGAGGGCGGGCACCCAGCAATCCACGGCTTCTTGCACACATGCTGCCCATGCCCGAGTCCCGCGTATCTCGGTAGTGCCGATAGATCATGCCGTTCGTCATCCCAATAAGCCAGCAGGACTAGCGTGGCATTTCTACCACACAGCGATAAACCAGATGGCTCGTGGGAAAACCGTTGACGAATAGAGATAACTGTGTTACACTAGTTGACACTCTTGAATTGCCAAGCACACTTCCCGCTTCCCCCCAAAAAAGGATGGTTTGAAATGAGAAAAATGAACTATTTGGCCGCCGCTCTCATGGTTTTAAGCTTCATGGGCGTGGCCCGTGCGGACGTGTATAGCTTTGTGCAGAGCACAATCGTTACGGGTTCAACCAATGTGGACCCGTATGGGGGAGGCCAGGACACGGCTTTGGTTTCCAACGACGATGTTCCGCATCCAACGTTTTGGCCACTGGGCATCTATAATCCCAGTTTGGGGGCGTACCAGAATATTGTCACGAAGTTCACGGGGCTGGACGATTATCTGCCCGAGAATTTTCAGGTCACCTCAGCTCGTGTGTCGAATGTTTTTTATCAAAACCAATTCGATGCTGAGGATATGGATGTGGCGATGTATGAATTGTTGGTGGGTTGGGATGAATCCACCGCAAAATGGACTTCCCCCTGGACGACAGGTGGTGCCGAAGGCAGTGGCACCGATCGCGCAGCCGCGGTGATGGATACCACAACCATTTTGGCTGACGCCGCAGCGGGTGATGTGTATTGGTGGGATGTTGATACGGCCTTGGTGCAGTCCTGGATTGATAATGATTCCACCAACTACGGTTTGTTGTTCAAGACCGCGCCCGGTGATAACACGCTTCGTCGAACCAAATGGGGGGCGCATAACGCAACTGCAAGCTATCGCCCGACACTAGAAATCACCGGTAGCGTTGTCACCACGGTGCCCGAACCGGCCACGCTTGGTTTGGTATGCATCGGCACCATGTTGGTCATGGGTAATCGTCGCACGAATCGTCATGATTCGTAAGGCCGAATATATGGCTGATGCGGTATCTTTCCATGCTTGTATTGCACCGGTATGGAAAGATACAGCGGCAGCAAAAATGAAAAGCGAAGTAGCGAAGTAGCGAAGTAGCGAAGTAGCGAAGTAGCGAAGTAGAGAGGTTAAAAAATTGAGAGCGAGGGGTGGTGGGGGGTGAGTGGGGGGGTGAGAGTATGGGTGTGAGTGTGTGGGGGGGGGGGCATACACTGAGGTGTTAATCATGTCGAAAATCAATCGAAGCAGTTGGAAGAGGGGGTTTACCTTAATCGAACTTCTCGTGGTGATATCGATCATAGCGCTCTTAGTCTCGATACTGTTGCCCGTCTTGAAAAGTGCCCGGCAGGCTGGCGAGCGCGTCTTGTGTTCAAGCAATCAAAGGCAAATCGGCATCGCCTATCATATCTATGCAGATGACTACAACGGCTATTTCAGGCCGGGTTATGTGGCGACCGAATGGCCGACCACCTATGAATACTACCTCTTGCCGTACTTAACCAAAGGTGGGGGTAATGCTTCAACCTACAATTGGACGAATTTGCCTGAAGCGCTTCTGTGTGCCTCGGACCCGGATGGCGAACTGAATTTTAATTCCGGGAATC
The DNA here is from genome assembly GCA_030426385.1 of Phycisphaerae bacterium. GTDB lineage: Bacteria > Planctomycetota > Phycisphaerae > Phycisphaerales > Phycisphaeraceae > JAUHYI01. The sequence goes on along the minus strand of JAUHYI010000002.1, from coordinate 154,948 downwards.
CCGCGCTGGCTGGCTACAAAGGTAGCTATCGCATGAATCTGTTTGTCAGTGACCCGCCCTACGAAAATACATTGTATTGGTATAGAGTACCTTCCGACCAGATATTTTTCTTTTGTAGTAACGCCACCACGCATGGCTGGGCGGATCATGTTAAAGAATGGCATAACGAAGCGGCAAACTATTTGTTTATCGATGGCCACGGTGAAACATGGCAAGACCCAGGGCCACTCTATGTCTCGATTCCTAATATGAAATATGGTTGGACAGTGATTGAATGAATCACTGCGGAGTTTTGGTGCGGCTTCGGTCACTTTATTTACGCAACATGAAATTTCGAAGTATGACCTGCGGCGTGAGTTGTAGGGTTATACGAATGGCAAAAAATACTCGCGCTCTGATTCGTTATAGCCCCCGGTGAATACCGGGGGTTTGTACCGGGGGAGAGGGGTGGGGGGGAATGGGGGGTGATGGGGGGGTGATGGAATTTTTAGAACGCGCGAATTTTTAACGGGATTGGTCTTAGTCATACGCGCTGGGGCTGTCGATACGTGACACGCGCCAGGTTGTTTGAAAAGTGATTCGGCCGATCATAAACGGCTGTAATAAATCGGCCGAAATAAAAGGAAACAGCATGAATCGGAATTTGAAGTCGATGTTTGGGATAAGCATTCTCTTGCTTATCATCATAGGTGAAGTTGGGGCGGCTGAACCTGTGGTTTATCTTGATACGGCAACAATCGGCCACCGACTCGATCAGGATATATTTGAAACGGCAGTCAATTCTAAGATTGTCGAGGGTACGCTGGTACAGGATGCCAGTGAAAAAGGTGGGCTTGCCAGCGCGATAATCGCAGGCAGTGAGGCATGGTCTGCGTATGAATTTTCCTGCGACATTCGGATTCTGGATGCCCCGCATCGATCGGGTGTTGCGGGAATTCAATTGCAGAATAAGGACGGGGGCGATCCGGTACAGATTTACATCGGCAGTCACGAAGAAATATGTTTGTACAAGTCACGAGGCCAATTAGAGGCGGTCAAGGTAGCCCTGGAAAAAAACACGTGGCATCGCTTGCAGATTAATCGTCGCGGCACAATCACGCAGGTCTATATTGACGGCAAACACATTGTTAATGTGCCACACGATGATTTTACGGGAAAGATCCAGCTACGCACCCATCAAGCGAAGTCAGCATTTAGAAATATCAGGGCTTCTGCGTTGCCGAATGCTACGGATGTTTCCAGCCCAAACGTGATCAATAACAGTAGTTTTGAATACGCCTCATCGTCGAGTATTCCCGACTATTGGGGGATGGCGCTCTGGGGGCTTCATGACAAATACTGGATAACCCATCGTGATGAATTGTGGCAGCGGTGGGGCAGGCGCACCGAAAATCCTTTTCATGGCAACTACTGCATGCGTGTGGATGGGATGCAACGTGTATGGACAACGATGTTGTATCCACAGCCTGGTGAAAAGCATGTGGTGTCTTTGTATCTGCGCGCCGATCAAGATCGTTTCCCTGTTCGACTTAACTATATGAATTGGCGGGGTAGCGAGCATTCGCTCGATGTGATCGTGTCCCAAGAATGGGCGCGGTACGAAATGAAAATACCAGCCTTGGACACAGGCAGAGGTTTGATCGGCATTGCATCGCAATCGGAAGGCGTGCTCTGGGTTGATGCGGTTCAACTTGAGTCGGGCGAAATCGCAACGCCATATCAAGTGTCATCTGAAGATACGCTCAGAAGTGAGGACAGTGGGGTCGCTGATGTACCGGCCGTGGAAGTTGCTTATGTTGATAATGCTGAGTTTGTGCTTGATGGCAAACTTAACGAATCGATGTGGAAGAACGTTGTCCCCTTAAAAATGGTTACCAAAAGCGGAAAAGATACGTCCGATGATACGGTGGTTCGTATGGTGAGTGATGATGAAAATATTTATATTTCAGTCACTTGTTACGATCGCAACATGTCCGAGGCGAAGGGTAAAATTGATCACAGAGACGGCTTTGTGTGGACGGATGATTCGCTCGAGTTGTTCATTAATCCGTCGAATCGTCAGCATGACTATCATCTCGGCGTAAGTATCACAGGGGCGCAGTATGACTCGGTGATGGATGACTCGTCCTGGAATGGTGACTGGCAAGTTGCGACAACCCGATTCGAAGATCGATGGGTCGCGGAAGTGGTCCTGCCGTTTGAGATGTTTGACTTGTCTGAGTTCGACCTGGGAGAGTGGAAATTTAACATCTGCCGCACCAATCAGGCAACGCAGGAATATTCCTGTTGGTCGCCGACCTATTCGACAAGTTTTCATAATGCGGGTTATTGGGGCGTGTTATTGCCGTTTCCTGTTGAAGTGACATCCAAGTGGAAATCGCATGCGGAGGTGGGTGAGGACGAAACCCGTCGCAGCTATCACCTTCCAACGTTAGAGGTTGATGGCGAGCCTTACCTTGCTTATGGGATCGATTGGAATGTGAATGAATTGCCTGGCCATGAGGTGTATGGCGCCATGAAGCAGGCGAATATGAATCTTCTCGAGTTTGTGGGGCGACAGAAAAAATTTCAATTGCATTCGATTGAGGATATCCGCCAATCGCTGGAATTGGCTAGCGAATACGGCATCAAGGTTGTCTATCGTGTGCATCGCCAGGGTAGCGTCTCCAACGAAAACCTGACGGTGATAGAGCATGCGATTTCCAATTTTAAAAACGTGGATAGCATTATTGCCTGGATTGTGTTGGACGAGCCTCACGAAAACCCGAAGATCGTTCGGCGTGCGGTCGAATTTGCTAAAGAACTCGATCCCACACGGCCGGCATTTATCAATGTCACGCCAACGGGTTTAGGATCACAGATCGGTGGGTTGCCGGGTGACATTATTTGTGTGGATCGTTACCCGGTTGAGTTTGACGGATCAACGATGAAAGATATTGGTGACGTGGCACGGACTGCGGCAGAACTGGCCGGAGCGCGTGATATTCCGTTGTGGTTCTTTCTCCAGTCGTTTTCTAATGTTCACACGGTTTGGCGAAGTGTGACTGCGGATGAACTTACCGCGCAAACATATGAAGCGTTGATCAATGGTGCCAGAGGGATTATTTATTACCGAGAGCTTGCGTTGACCCAGGAGACATGGCAGAGGCAGATTGAAATAGGCGCACAAATCCAAACACTCACGCCGATTCTCGTTAGCGATGAGGTGAAAGCCATCAGATCAGATAACGAAAAGATCGACTTTGTTTGTAAAGAATACAATGGAGAGACCTATCTCCTCGCGGTGAATCCTTATCCGACTTCGGAAAAGGTGTTGTTTGATCTGTCTTCAGTGGGTTTGAATTCGGGCGACAAGGTGCAATACCTGTTTGATACTGAAGCTGAGGTTTCACACGACAACCAAGTTGTGCGGGATGATTTTAAGCCGTACCAGATGCGCTGTTACAAGATCACGCATGAATAAATGTTGCACGGTGAGGGTGGCAAGACATGGTATGGCATGACATGGCATGCGTGATGGGGGCGGTGTGATGGGGTCGGTGCGTGGGTTGGGACTGGCAAGATGGCCTGGCGTACAATCCGCGTGGTTAATGCGTGAAATGCTATCATGTGTGAGGGATTGAATGCGATCATCGTTTTTCGTTTTTCGTTTTAAAGGTTGAGAAACTATATGTCAGGGAACAATGCCACGGCCATGCCAATTCAAACCGAGGAATATCTCGATAAAGTCCGTGCCTGTTGGCAGGGGAAAAATATTGGGGGCACATTGGGGATGCCATATGAAGGCGTACCGGGTCCGTTGGCGCTGACGTTTTATGATCCGGTTCCATCGCAAGCGGTGGCGAATGATGATTTGGATTTGCAGTTGCTTTGGCTGGTGTTAGCCGAGGAACATGGCTGGGATTTGAACCACGACATTCTGGGCCAAGCCTGGTTGAAATACCAGAAATGCACAGCGGATGAGTATGGTATTGCTCGTTGGAATCTGCGACGCGGGATTGCGCCACCACTTAGCGGTGTGCATAACAATTGGTTTGGCGCGGGAATGGGAGCGGTGATTCGTGCAGAAATATGGGCGTGCCTGTTTCCCGGACGTCCGCAGTGGGCCGCTCATTTTGCATGGCTTGATGCCTCGGTCGATCACGCTGGTGAAGGGGTGTGGGCCGAAGTTTTTCTTGCCGCCTGTCAGAGCGCAGCGTTTGCAAGTTCAGATTTGATTGATGCGATCACGGTCGGCTTGCAGCTAGTGCCTGGCGAATCGAAATTTGCTCAGATGATCAACAAGTTGTTGTCGATGCGTAAGGCAGATGAATCATCCCAAGAGGCGATCACGTGGATCAACCGTCATGTAATCAGCCACAGTTTCACCGACTGTGTGATGAACATGGCTTTCGTTTTCTATGGGTTGCTATGGGGTGAAGATGATTTCGAACGGTCGTTGCTGCTGGCCGTGAACTGCGGTGAGGATGCCGACTGTACGGGTGCTACCTGTGCCGCGACATTCGGCATACTCCACGGCAGTGAATCGATCCCGTCGCGATGGCGTGAGCCTTTGGGGGAAACGATTGTTGCCAGCGACTACCTCAAATGTTTGCCCGTTCCCGTGACATTGCATGAACTGACATCGCGAACCGCAGCGCTATCGAGTCGGCTGCTGGAACAGATTGATGAAAAGACATTGCCTGTCATGCCTGGTGAGCCTGTTGATACGATCGATGATGGCAACGTCTGGGTGATTTGCGGGAAGTCGGATTCAGAAATGGGTGGCCATGCTGAGGCGCCATCTGATGTGCGTATTGATAAGCGTGCGCAGGTGGTTTCATTTCCTGGGGTCTGCATGGATCTGTCAGAATATTGCCACGATGAAAACAGCGTCTTGTTTTTACAAACGTATGTGAGTTCACCCCAGCAGGCAGACGGCATTCTGATGCTGTGTAGTCAGGCGGGATTGGCGGCTTGGTGGGATGGCAAACGAGTGCATCAATATTACGGACGCCGTCCAATTGTCCCTGCGTTTCATCGTGTTGAAGGTGGGGGCTGTGTGCCGATCAATCTGGAAGCAGGCCGCTCGCATTTGTTACAGATTCGCTTGATTGGTTGTCGAGCACCCCTGGACCTATTCGTGGCGATAGGAAATATCGATGGCGACAATTTGTTGGGTGTAACGTTCACGGATAAGTGAACGCAAGTAGGTTAAGCCGTTTGGTTCGCACGCCCTTAGCCATAGCTTGCGGCGAACAAAATAAGATTCACATCACGGAACGATATCCACTCGCGGATCGGCCAACATCATCGATGCTTTGCCGTTTGCCGTTTGCCGTTTGCCGTTGCAATGGCAATTGCAATTTCGCGATTTTCCAACAGGGTGAAGTGCCGCCCATCAGGCGTTCGAATTCTTGTTGGTCTATGATGTGGCTATGGTCGAACGTTTTATGATTCATCTGTGGGCCGTGGCGCTCGAGGCGTCACCGTGGCTGTTATTTGGGCTGGTCATTTCGGGCATGATCAAGGTATGGATGCCTGCCGATTTGTTGCGGCGATGGGTGGGTGGGCATGGTTTGCGATCAATTGTGAATGCCGCATTGCTGGGGACACCGTTGCCGTTGTGTTCGTGCAGTGTTATCCCCGCGGCTGTGACGCTGCGACGTGCAGGCGCTTCGAAAGAAGCCACGGTTTCGTTTTTGGTGGCGACGCCTGAAAACGGAGCGGATTCGATTGCCCTGACGTATGCGATGCTCGGGCCGTTCATGACTGTGGTGCGGCCGGTGGCAGCAATATTCAGCGCGATCTGGGCTGGGGTTTTAACGTGGTGGATGGTTCGAGGTCGCGATCAATCCAGTCAATCCAATCACGTGGCATCATTAACAATAGACGACGATGGGGCGCATTGTTGTGGTGATCAGGCTTGCGGAAAGAACGGGCCTTCCGAGGATCATGAGAAGACAACGGTGAAGACGTCATGGAAGCGGCAAGCCTATCAAGTGGTTCGTTATGCCGTAGGTGATTTGTATGCTGACATTGCATTCTGGCTGATCCTCGGGTTGGTGCTTGCGGCGATGATTCAAACTTTTGTGCCGCCTGATGCGATGGTGAAATGGGGCAGTGGATTGCCTGCGATGTTGGGCATGCTGTTGATTGGTGTTCCCATGTATATTTGTGCGACAGCATCGACGCCCGTGGCCGCGGCGATGCTCTTGGCTGGTGTCAGCCCGGGCACGGTGTTGGTTTTTCTTTTGGCCGGGCCAGCTACCAATTTGGGAAGCATCGGGATCATTCGACGTGAAATGGGTAACCGAGTTTGCGCAGCCTATCTGATCGGCGCGTGTAGTGCCGCTGTTGCTTGCGGGTTATTCATCGATTGGTTGGTGCGATTCTGGGATATTGCCGTGCTTGCACAGGTGGAGGATCATAATGAATTGATTCCGCAGTGGGTTGCCATTGCGGCATTGATTATTCTTGGGAGTATGACCGGCTGGCATCTGTGGCAATGGCTACGGCGCAAGATGATTCAGCACCGATAAGGTCTATAAAAACAACCGACTTGCTTTTCAGACAAGCCGGTTGAATGATATCGTTAAGACATGATTTTATAGTTTGTAATTTAACATGCGGTCGACTTGAGGCTGAACATCATGTTGAAACCTCGGATCATGTATCATCACTTGGACGCATTGTGATCGCCATGGTGATGCACCACACGGATCGTCGTGTCATCCGGGATGTCCAGATTAAATCGTTCCGCGAAATAGCCATTCCGCGAATGACGTGTGGCACGGCGCGTCATGTAATTCACTTGTCGTTCCACGATAACGTCACCGTTGGGGGCAATGAAGCTGATGTCCACATGGCCAGGTATGGCAAGAGTCGGCTGTCCCCATCGATGCACTCGGCCGAAAACGCTGATGTTTTCGCCGTTGTGACGCACTTTGACATTGGAGACCGCGATGGGATGGGTCTCGACCACATCCAGTTGCACAGTACCGGCGTCGACCATATTGATTGAGGTCGATGAACATCCAGCCAGCGTCATTAAAATCATACTCAGACAACCAAACGAGAGGGTGATTTGCTTTGTCATGTGACAAGCTCCTTAAAAAAGAAAAACATGGAAATCAAACAGCGCTCTGGCCACGTTCGCCAGTGCTGATACGAATAGCTTCCTCGACGGGAAGCACGTAAATTTTTCCGTCGCCGCGCAACCCCGTGTGAGCAGCTTGACGGATGGCTTCGACGCACTTGGTCGCCTGATCGTCAGCACAGAACACGTCAATGCGGACAACCTCATGCCAGTCGTCGGACGTGTGTGTGGTTTTTCGTCCACGCCCAAACCCGCGTGCCGGTGTGGATGTCATGCCTGTCAATCCTTCGACATGGTGCAATGCTGTGGCGACTTGATCCAAGCGATGCGATTTGACGTACGCTTCGATTTTTTTCATGAGTTACCCTTTAACCTTTCGCAACAACGAGTGATGGACTTGGCGCTTCTCGATCCACACGGACCGAAAACCATTTGTAAAGCGCAGGAACCACAAGCAACGTCAAAATAGTTGAGGTTACTAAGCCCCCGATGACCACAATGGCCAGCGGTTTTTGCACTTCGCTTCCCGTGCCCGTGGCAATCAACAATGGAATGAGTCCCAAAGCCGTGGTAACCGCGGTCATCAACACCGGGCGAATACGCAGTGATGCCCCAGCAGCGCTGGCTTCATCGATGGGTTTGCCTTCCTGCACAAGTTGATTGAGATACGTCACCAGTACCATGCCGTTTTCCAGCGCGATGCCGAACAATGCAATGAATCCGACCGACGCTGGCACCGAGAGGTTTTCACCGCTGATCCATAAGCCGACGATCCCTCCGACCAATGCCAGAGGAATGTTTAACAGAATGAGCACGGTGTTTTTAAGCGAGCCGAAACTGCTGTAAAGCAAGAGGAAAATAATCAACAACGTGATCGGCACCACCAACGTCAACCGCTTGTTGGCCTCTTGTTGCAATCGAAATGAGCCGCCCCATGTGGTGAAATATCCTGCAGGCAAATCTACGTTATCACTGATCGCTTGTTGGGCTTCTTCAACAAACGAGCCGATGTCACGATCCACAACGTTGTTTTGAATGGTGATAAAACGCTGCGTGTCTTCACGGGTGATTTGACGCGGCCCGGTAATGCGTTCGATGGTCGCCAGTTCGCTTAACGGAATGCGCAGGCCATTCGATGCGGGAATCAAAATATCACGGATCGCCTGGCGTGAATCGCGTGCTTCCGATTCATAACGCACCACGATGTCGAATCGACGAACACCTTCGAAAACCTGGCCTGCCTTTTGACCACCCACAGCCGCGCGAATCGTGTGCTGTACGTCAGACAGATTCATGCCATAACGAGCGATCGCAGCAAAATCAGGACGAATCAACAACTGCGGTGTGCCGGTGACTTGATCCACCTGCACATCGGTTGCGCCGGAGACATCGCTTAGCGTTGCCGCGATCTGATCGGCTTTGGCTTTGAGAATCTCGAGATCATCGCCGAATAATTTCACAGCCAGTTCCGCTTTGACGCCTTCAAGCAATTCATCCACAGCCATTTCGATCGGCTGGGTCAGGTTGGCCATGATGCCGGGTAGGCCCTCCACGGCATGACGGATTTCTGTTTCAAGAAATGCTTGATCGTTGGGGCGACGCCATTGCGTGTTAGGTTTGAGAATGACGAACATCTCCGCGGAATTTACCGGGTCAGCGTGAGCACCGACTTCGCCTCGGCCCACGCGACTGGTGACTTCGATCACCTCGGGAACCTGGAGCAATCGCCGTTCTACCCGAGTGGCGTTTTGTGCACTTTCTTCGAGTGAAATGGACGGTGCCATCGTCAACCGAACCACGATGGTGCCTTCGTTGAGCCGGGGTGTGAACTCGGAACCGAGCCGAGGAAAGATGATCGCCCCGATGAGTAGCAACACGACGGCCAACGTCACAGCAGCCCATCGTTGCCGTATAAAAAACTGCACTAACGGGCGATACACCACCCCCAGCAAACGCAGCACAAACGGCTCGCGTGATCGGGTGGGATTTGCCGATTGCGTGGCGTTTTGTTCGGCGACTTGATCATTCGGTTTGGCACTTCGTGGTCGGCGCATGATCAGGCACCCGAGCATCGGTGCTAACAGCAGGGCATAGATCAATGATCCCAACATCGCCAGCGCCACAGTGTAGGCCAGTGGTCGAAATGTTTTGCCTTCTACGCCTTGCAACGTAAACAACGGCAGAAACACGATGATGATGATCGCGATCGCGAACACAATGGGTCGGCCGACTTCTCGACAGGCGCGAGCGACCACGTGCAGGCGTGATTCAGTTGGATCGGATTCGCGCAACATGCGATCGATGTTTTCAACCATCACGATGGTCGCATCTACCATCATGCCGATAGCGATCGCCAGACCGCCCAACGACATCAGGTTGGCGGACAATTCAAACCAATACATCGCGATGAATGAAAACAAGACTGAAAACGGAATCGCCAAAGCGACGACCACGCTCGGTCTAAATCCGCCCATGAATATCAATAGCACCAATGCCACCAATACCACGCCGGTCACCAACGCTCCAGTCACGGTTGATACCGAGGCTTCCACGATGTCTTTCTGTTGATAGTACGGCACGAGATGTAGGCCATCAGGCAAAATGCCGTTGATCTCCTTGATCTTGGCTTCGACCAGCTCGATCACGGTCGAAGCATTGGTGCCATACAGTTTGATCACCATGCCGGCAACGACTTCGCCTTCGCCGTTACGCGTTTGCACCCCACGCCGGATCGCGCCACCAATTTCCAATTCAGCAATGTCGGACAGATACACCGGTCGGCCGTCGTCGGTTTTCACGACGATGCGGCGCAGGTCATCCAGTTCGTGAGCCAAGCCGACGGAGCGAACCACTAGCTCTTCGTTGTTTTCTTCAATGAACTGGGCACCAACGTTGAGGTTGTTGGCCTCGACGCGCTCGATGACCTCCGCGATGGTCAGGTCATAGCGCAGCAAAGCCTGGGGATTGATGGCCACCTGGTATTGTTTTTCATGCCCACCAATTCCTAAGACTTCGGTCACGCCAGGCACGCGTGATAGATTGCGTGCAACCACCCAATCGTGCGTGGTCCGTAGTTCTTCGAGGGTGTATTGTCCGGTGGTATCTTGCAGATAGTAAAACAACACCAATCCCATGCCGGTAGAAATCGGCCCGAGTTCCGGCTCACCGAATCCTTCGGGGATTTGTTCCCGCGCTTGCTGTAATCGTTCATTCACCAGACGACGCGAAAAATAAATATCCGTGCCTTCTTCGAAATACACGTTCACCACGGACAAGCCGAAATTGGAAACCGATCGGATTTTTTCCACGCCCGGCAAACCAAGCATGGCCGTTTCCACTGAGTAGGTGACGAAAGACTCCACCTCTTCGGGGGCTAAACCTTCGGTCACTGTAAAAATTTGCACGAGGTTCGGCGATACATCCGGAAACGCGTCCACGGGCAGATTGTTGTAGCTCCACCAACCGCCAGCCATCACCAGTGTCGCCAGGACGGCCATCAGTAAGCGGTTTTTCAGTGAGTATTCAATCAATCGATTGATCATGATTTATCTATCCTTGTCGTTCGCAAGCGCGCGTTGGCATTGGCGCTGTCGAGTTGTTATCTGTTAATGAGCATGCCCAGCATGTTCCAACGCTCCGCGGTTCATCTCCGCTTTGAGCGAAAAACCGTTACGCACCACCACGCGTTCGCCCGGTTCGATACCAGTGATGATTTCAACCGCTTGGCGTGTTTGTTCGCCGACCGTTACGGGTCGCATTTCAAAACCTTCTTCAGTTTGGACAAACACCACTTGTTGGCTTTCAACTTCCTGTATTGCCGAGCGAGGTAAGACCACAGCGCTTTGCTGGCTGGATGTGGCTACTTCGCCGGTCACGAACATGCCCGGTCGCCACTTGCCATCAGCATTGGAAAGCACCACGCGCGCCGTGGCAGTGCGGGTGGTTTCGTTCAATGCGGGGCTGACAAAGGCGATGGTTCCCTGGGCATCGGCCACACCGTGCCCAAATGAAATCCGCACCGGCATCCCGGCCCGGACTGAGGCCAGATCACGTTGATACACCGTCAGGTTGATCCAGACGGTCGACAAATCAGCGATTACAAACGGTGCGACATCAGGCTCACGGGTCACGACTTCGCCGCGGGTCAGTTCGCGAGCAATCACCAAGCCGTCCAGCGGCGCACGCAAGGCATACGCGCTCAATGGCGTATCTTCCATTTGGTCGATCGCCTGAATTTCATCGTGGCTCTGGCCCAGTGCATGCAGCGATTGTTCCGCCAGTTTCAACGCGATTTCATTTTCTCGAACCACTTGCTTCGATTCGAGCACCTGGCGTTCGGTTCCAATCCGATCGGCAAACAGTCGATCGTCCCGGCCTAAATTATCTCGGGCTAAATTCAATCGCGCTTGCGCGGCCATGTACTCGCTGCGCGCTGCGGCCAATTCTCGGCTGCTCATCATCGCCATGATTGCATTTTGCGCAACGTGATCACCCACGCTGTGATTAACTTCCAGCACCACGCCTGACACCACAGGAGTCACATGAGCAATGCGATCGGCATTGAACACTACTTCGCCCGACAAACGCAACGTGTGATCCAAGGTGCCCGGCCCGGCTTTTTGTACGGCGATTCCGAATTCATCAAACATGCCGGGATCAACGGCAATCAGACCATTGTCGTCGTGTCCATGTTCATCGTGTCCGTGTTCATCATGTCCATGTTTGTCATGATCATCATGGTCATCATGGTCGCCGTGTCCTTCATGATTTTTATGATCATCGGATTTGTTGTGTGCTACGGGTTGATCGTGATCGCCATGCTCGCTGTGATCATGGCTTGCTTCCTTCCCTATGGACAGGGTTGGCATCACGACAAAAATTGTGATCGATATGGCTAGTGACAATGTAAACATCGTCGGCCCTTGACGTGCGAATATTTTCATGGATTCGATTCCTTGTGGCTAGGTAGTTTGGGGTTTGATCGTGACGACACCAGTGACGATGAGGCAGAATCGCCTTGCAATGTGTCGATGTTTGTTTTGACGGCATCTGTTCCAAGCGTGTCAAGCGGTCGGCCCGTTAGCCCTTCCAATTCCGCAACCGAGCCGTGATAGTCAGCCAGGGCATGGAAATATTGCTGACGTAATTCAATCAGGGTTCGCTCGGAATCGAGCACATCGAGATAGCCAAGATTGCCTTGGTCGAATGCTTGCTGAATATCGCGATAAGCGTTTTCGGCCGGTGGAATGGCAAGGTCGTGTAATGCGATCGCTTCTTCGTAAGCGTTGGCCAGACGAGCATAGGTCGATGCCAATGCGTTTTTAATTCGAAGCGTTGCCGCACGCTGTTCCTGTTGTGCGGCGGTGATGCCCATACGCGCCGCGAGCTTGTCGCCTTGCTTGCGATCAAAAATCGGTAGCGACAATGACACGCCTGCGACCAGTGCGTTTTCATCGCTGGCATTAAACCATCGATAGCCCAGACTCGCGGTGAGATCGGGAATCGCTTCGGCGCGAATTCGTTCCAAGTTCGCTTGGCGACTTGCGATCTCGACGGCCCATCTCGCTACTTCCGGATTGTCACTGATGGTGGACGTCAACGCTTCGAGCGTTGGGATTGGTAGCACTTGTTCAAGGTCGCCTGCTACTTTGTCAAAACGTGGCGTTGAACTATCCCATGTCAGCGCTAAACGTACTCGGGCTGATTCCAGATTCCGTTTGGCACGATTCAGTTCAATACCCGCTGTCGCTACCGGAACCGCCGCCCGTGATTTTTCCACTGGTGCTGCATCACCGGCTTCAACGCGACGCCGAATCGAATCGGCAATTTGTTCCGCAAATGTGAGACTGTTTTGCACCAACGCGATTTGATGTTGCGCCGCCAACACGTCGGCATAGCGTCGAGCCACTTCAGCCAACAATGAAATTCGCGCCGCTTCGTAATCCCAACCTGCGCGTTGGCCATCTAACGCCGCCAGCTTCCTGCGATGCGCGATGTCATCACCCAGCGGAATGGTCTGGCTCAACGCCAACGTGTACTCTGCACCATCAAAACCATTCAAACTTCCCGAGCCGGCAAAATTTTCTATCTCGAACGATACTTCCGGATTCGACCAGGCACCTGCTTGCATCGCTTTGGCATCAGCCATGCGCACCGCAAGGCCAAATCGTTTGAGTTCGGGGTTGCGCAGCAATGCCAAGGCCATCGCATCACGCATGGACAGATCGCCTGTCGATTCGACATCTGGATTCGATGGGGCAGACAGTGCCGCGACGGGCGAATCACCCTGGTCTAAAACGGCGTCTTCCATATCGGGTCGCGTTGCGGTGAGTTCTTGACCAAGTGGTCTGGGCGTAGGCCACGACGAACCTTCAAACGGACTGCGTGCGCAGCCAACCATCGTGAATGCTGTGAAAATGACAGCACACTTGCACCAATAGCGCATAGTAAAACTCCTGAATTTTTAAGAATTAATTCGCATATTCGCGACAAGCCGACAGCCCATCACGTCACGTTAAAGAAATGGACGAATCTCTATACCAGAATTATCACACTGCGAAGTGACGCAGTCACTGGTTGCATCGAATGCGAGGACCGCATCGTTGTTACACCGCCACGTGGCTGATTATTTTCGCTGTCTGATGTCAGCTCAAAAATCAATGGCGTGCTAACTTGGAGGCTTTGCAACACATCGTAAAGATCGCGTTGGGACCCCACACGCGTTTCTAAAATCAAGACAAAGGGCATGTCAATGCATGAGGTCTCGCCCGCATGACAATAATCCTGATTCGCGTCATGCTCAATCGGGTGCGTGTCGGTTTGGTTTTCATGCGGACTACACTGAGTCGGTACGTGCGATCGCTCGATGACCTGATGCCCGTCATCCCCCAGGCACATCGTGATGGGGCCACTCGACAGCAAAAAAGCCAACGCGAGCACAGCGGCTACACAAGTATGCACAAAATGACCAAGCGTCTGACACATCACGGTCATCATAGGACTCGAATTTGGTATCTGCAAGCGCTAATTTTTATGTGTGGCTATTACAGGTAAATCCAATTGCCTGAGGAATTTCCAAAATTGGAGTTATGTGCATTGTTTGCGATTGCAAAGTATTGGCCAACCTTTGATGGTGTGAACACGCTCGCCACGCGACGAAGAAGGCCATGGCAAACCAGGTGGTGTCGTAGGGTTGTGTTACTGACTTCTCACGTGTGGCAAAGCCATTGGAAGACGTATGACGATGCTTAGTGCGATCCGAAGCGTTAGCGTGATCGAAGGGGCCATGGTGGTGACCGATGGGCCGATCAATGGTGTCACGTTTTGGCTTGCGTCGAACCGTTTTTGTGCCGTCGTTGAAGCCCTGCAACCTGATTTGATTTTGACATACTCGCCATTGGATTACATAGTTGATCACGAGGAAACCTCACGCCTGGTACGTAACGCGCCATTTATTGCTTCGGTGTCACATTACGACTGTGGTGGAAATATGCCACCAACTTGGCAAACCCCTCATCTTTATTACTGCAATGTGGCGGGGCTATGTGATTGTTTTGGGTTTCCACTGCTGCGGCATATGGCAGTTGACATCTCAAACACGATGTCGTTGAAACGACAGGTGCTCGGCTGCCATCAGCCGCAGAAGGAATGGTTGCGCTACATCACTGGTGTAGATGATTGCCTTGAACAGTTGGATGAATGGTGATGCCAGCAGGGAACACTTGTAGGTGTTGGGTATGCGGAGGGTTTTATCCAGCATCTCGGGAAGGGTTATCCAAAAAGACAATTTATTCAAATCGCTTTTCGATAATTGTTGTATCGGGTTATCAAAAAAATGGTGATATAAACATGCATCAATCTGATAGGCCAGCACGAATAAAAACCTTGAATTTACATGGCCCTGTTTTAACATCAGTCGTAGCTGAATTCGGACCTCATGTTGAACGGTTAGATTATCGTAGTGAGGTTGATGGCTTCACGGATTAATAAGACTCGGTCCAGTTTGATGTCGAATGGTTTATCGCTGCACATTTGCCTGATGTGGTAGGGCCGAAGCCATGGCACGACGGTGGACGGAAGCGATTCGGGACGCGTTTTGATTTTCTGCAGCCTCTTGAAAAGGCTGTACTATAAGTTTTTGACTTGGCAAGCTATTTCACCCCAGACTAACCGTTTTCGGGCCATTTCGGTTAGGCTAACCGGTCGATTTTCGCGCTACCTGTTTGCTCAAAGTGTTATTAGAGCAGATTCACCTTTTCTCTAGCGCCACCTCTCTTTACAGGCCCGTAATTCAGATATACTTATTGCCAATATGCCGGGACGCAAGAATGTCAGTCTCACTGAAACGATGTTGGAAGCCATGTATCGTGGCCCGTGGTGGTTAGGCCTGATCGTGGCAGTGGTGTTTTACGCGTTGCTCGAGTTTTTTATTCCGGGTTTACTATGGCTGGTGCAATGGCGATCTTCGGATCAGTCGCTTGCCCTGTCGATGCTCGATGGTTTTATTAATGCGTCGCGTACACTCGCTCCGTTTGCCTTTGGACTCGGCCTGCTACTTTGGCTATTGGCGCGAATTCCCAGATGGATCAACAGGCGTAGGCTTGATCGTCAGACGGGAATTGATTCGATCCGCCAACTGTCATGGCGACAGTTTGAGTATCTGTTAGCCGAGTATTTCAGGCGACAGGGCTATCGTGTTGAGGAAACCGCCGACGGCCCTGATGGCGGCATTGACCTGCGGCTGTTCAAGTCAGGCACCAAAGGCATCGTCCAGGCCAAACATTGGAAGACATGGCGGGTTGGTGTCAAGATCGTACGCGAGTTGCTGGGCGTGATGGTCAGCGAAGATGCGAACGATGCGTGGCTGATTACGTCAGGTAAGTTCGCCGCGCCAGCTATCGAGTTTGCGAACAAGAATAACGTCAACCTCGTTGATGGCGAGCAACTGGTCGGCATGATTCAATCGGTGCAACGCAATAAAACGGTAGCCACCCCTCCAGTTGATGTGCCGCCGATCGATACAGCTCCGCTGCCGGCGTGTCCGAAATGCGGCGAGCCCATGGTAAAGAAAACGGCGCGTCGCGGACAACATGCCGGCAACGTCTTCTGGGGCTGCCCACGCTTTCCGCAGTGTCGCGGGATCGTGAATATGAATGAGTGATTGGTTTGAGCATGGGGCCATCCGTGGCGATCATAACGCCAAGAACTACTGCTATGGCCGGTCGTATGTCATATTGAACATTATTTCAGTAAGCCAGCGACGGAACGAGTCGTTGTCCTGGAACTGCTTGAAGAGCTGGGCGTCGTCCGTGAACATCGCGGTAATCACACGCTTGAGCGCCTTGTCGTGTTCGATTCGAGCGTTTTGGGGGTCTGAGTTCTGCTTCGCGTTCTGGTAGGCGTCATCCGCCAACACCTTCGGCGGGATCACCTCCATGATCCGCTGCTCCACCGCGCTTGGATCGTTGAACAGCCCGCCGAACTGGTCGTTAAAGGCCTTGATGATGTTCGAGAGATTGTCCAACTCCGGCTCGGGCTTGCGCCCCCCGCCGCTCATGCTCCACGGCTCGATCTCCGCTTCCGAATCGGGCAGCGCAATGGCCAGCGTCGCCTTCTTCTTGGCACGGTAGCTACCTGACGCGACACTTACGGTTTAATGGCATCGATACGTTCCTGCTCTACGGGCCGTACCGCCTCGGATTCGGGCAGACTGCCCTGGCCATAACGCAGGCCATCGACGGTGGATAATGACTGACAAGCACCTGCTGGAATAAGTTCTTCGCTGGCGACCCATCGGAACATGCGTTTGATGCGCGACACCTGTTTGTTGAGGTATTTGCGACCAATACCCGATTGGGCGATTTCATGGCGGACTGTTTTTAGTGCTAAGGGGCCAAATTCAGCAGCGGGGGTACTTCCGTACAGTTTCTTGACTGGCTTCAGGGCGGAGCGAAAGTTATCGACTTCGCGAGCGGTTTCACCATTGGGTTTGGTGTAGTGTTGTTTCAGATACGACCAGAACCGATCGATCACTTCCACAATCGTGATTTGATACGGATCGACGGGCACGCGGCAGCCATTGGCTAACCATTCGGCTATGACGCGATGGTAATGTTCATTGGTTTCAGGCTTCCCGTACACGCCTAAATACTTGCGATGGCCATTGAGTTCGACGAATGCTTGTTCGGACGGTTTGTGATGCCGCAGCTTGGGAACGCGCGGGCATTTGGACCGCGATTGCGCATCACGAGGTGAACGATGGGTTTTACGTTTGGGCATAAGCGTTGCTCCGAAAAACACCGGTTAGGACTAACCGGTAATTGACTCGGCTGCAGCCGCACTGCCCTTAGACAGGTATGACGTAACTCACGTCATTCAGCGAAATTATCAAAAAGCGGGCGACCGGGGTCGAACCGGCAACATTCAGCTTGGAAGGCTGAAATACATATCTATGATGCAGCTTGACCGGCCTAGATCAAGCTTGAAATTTCCTGTATTTTACGCATAATTTAACTTATCAGTGCTACTTTGAATTTGGCCAGTATCGATGGTCTGGGTAGCACAGGGGTAGCACCAAATAGATTTCAGTAGGGCATCAGAAAAAAATGACTCCACAACCCAATCTCAAACTCGCGGACGATACAACACGAAAATTGCCACGACGATTTCGATTTACCGTTGCTTCACTGGGACGAGTCAAACCGCCGACATCTGGAAGAGCTTATGTGTATGACTTGGGTGAGCCGGGTTTAGCCATGCTGACCACATCGTCCGACCACAGGGCGTGGTATTTTTATCGCAAAGTCAACGGCCGACCCGTTCGACTTAAACTTGGTGATGTTGCCGACCTGTCCATCGAGAATGCCCGCAAGCTGGCGCGTAAACATAAAGG
Source organism: Phycisphaerae bacterium (assembly GCA_030426385.1). Taxonomy (GTDB): domain Bacteria; phylum Planctomycetota; class Phycisphaerae; order Phycisphaerales; family Phycisphaeraceae; genus JAUHYI01. The sequence continues at coordinate 136,979 of JAUHYI010000002.1, read as the reverse complement.
GGCGATAGCCGAGGGCCGTGACCCTGCAGAGGAGCGTCGTATCAAGCGAGGCGAAATGACTCTAGCTGAGCTGTGGAAGCTCTATTGTGACGAACATGCCGCCCTCAACTGTACGCCCAATACACGTCGAGCGGATAAATCACTTTATGAAACATGCCTGCGTGATAAATTCGGTGCAAGGAGGCTTTCTGGCATTAAGCCTGCTGAAGTGAAAGCCCAGCACACGGTATTGAGTAAACGCGGCACCACTACGGCCAATCGAGCCATCCAATTGTTGCGGCGGCTATATCGTTTTGCATCTGACCAATATGATCTGGACCTTAAGCCTCCCACCGCATCAGTCAAACCCAATAATGAGGAAAGCCGTGGACGCTTTCTGAATGCCGATGAATTACAGCGCTTCTTTGCTGCACTGGAACCAGAGGAACAAATCTGGTGTGACTTTTTCCATCTGTGTGTTTACACCGGCGCACGGCGTGGCAACATCCAGGCAATGAAATGGGCTGACGTGGACCTGAAGTCGCGCATGTGGACAATCCCTGGTACAGAATTCAAGAACCGCACGACAACTGCAATTGCACTTCCGGATGAAGCGGTGAACATTCTGCGCCGGCGATGCAACGAAGCAGACAACGATACTGAGTGGGTTTTTCCAGCGCAACGTGTGAAGACACGAAAAGATGGCGTCAAAACAGAACATGTCGGTCAACCCACAAGCGTATGGAGGCGAATACTGCGACGGAGTGGCATTAAGAATCTTCGAATGCATGATCTGCGTCGTACCAAAGGGGCTTGGATGGCTTCAGCCGGTGCATCGCTCACAATGATCGGTACGGCTCTCGGGCATAAGGACCACCGTGCAACGCAAATTTATTCCCGTCTGACAGATGAAGCCGCACGCCAGCATTCTGACAAGGTGGCTAAAGCAATGGCAGAGATTATTAACGCTCGAGGGATAGTTGACCGTGATGAACAGATCGACACATCTATGGGTAAAGAGGATTTGGCAGAATGTGCCGATGAATGAGGCTTGGTTTCACATCGATTCATCTGTGATCTAACGGCGTGACCCCAAATATAAAATAATCCCGATTTGAGGGAATTAACATCGGAATGTCATATTTTCATGATTTTTAGGACAAATCAGAACACGGGCATTTAAGTGTAAAATTTCTAGGCCGGCGTACGAGTAGCTCTCGTGCGGCTCGATCCGTCTCCACTATCACCCGGTGGTGGCGGATCGGGTGAAACCGGTGAAAGGGTGAACTATGAATTTGCCATACCACGAACGCGAAGCGTTGCTGCGCCATGCAGCAGCCGTCGATCATTATCTGTCGGAGTTAAACCGACTTGTCCGTCCGATTGACGAAAAAATTGATTGGGCGATTTACAACAAAAATCAAGCTGATTTGGAATTGCTGCATTTGTGGCAAGTCGTTCGGTGCCTGAACCCTTGGATTCTCCCAAATACATTGCTTTCTGGCTTTCGACCAGAGTTGAGTGGATGGAAAAACGACGATCAGAAGTATTAAATAGCGGCGTTCCACTCGGGCACGGAATGTCCAAAAACAACAAAAAAAATTTGCGTTACTTTGAGATTATCTGTCAGGATGCGGTTGATCGCCTGATCGCTTTGAAAACAGTAGCGCCGTCTCTCGAGTCAACCCTTTTCCAGAGCTCAGTCGATCTTGATGATCCAGTAGCCCTGAAAGAGTTGTGTGAAGACTTGGCGAAACATGATAAGTCTGATTTTCCAGATAGAACAACGGCCGATTCGGTTGATTCTCAAGCTGAAGCAAAAGACAACGTTCAGCAATCCTCTGATCACAAACGAACTCCAAAGCGGCGAGGTCACGGAAAAGCTAACGATATGGTTGCGGGTTATATCGCTAAACAAAAAGGACGCTTGGATATTGCGCCGCGTGAAATTATTCAGGCGACTGGCCTTTCTCCGAGCACGGTGAGTAGTACCGCAGCTTGGAAGAATCAAAGAAAAGCACAAAAGGCCAGGGCTGCAGCGAATGAAAAGGCACTTCGAGGAAATGCACGACTTACGAATTTCGATAAGTCCTAACGAAATCTGTACGAACTTTCAACGTCAATCAAAAAAGTTTTCATACCCCATAACCCCTGTAAACACAAGGGTTATGTTTGTAGTTTCATTGTGAGTGGGGTTCTACAACGAAAAGATAACGAAAAATTGCTTGCTCTGTATGGGACCTCATTTCGTTTTCTTAGGAGCAGCTGAAATGGATAAAACACGACCCCGCCCAGAACTTCTCACCCGGGACGAAGCGGCGAAATATCTGGGTGTTAAACGGACCACTCTCGATACCTGGGCAAGCACAAAGCGATACCCGATCCCGTTTATCCGAGTCGGTCGATCCGTGCGGTATCGGCGTGCTGATCTGGACCAGTTTCTGGAATCCCGGACCGTTCGTCCTGCGTCTGTTTGATTCGGTTCATTGACCACCACCAATAAAAAACCCCGCGCTAGGGCTGCCACCCATATTGCGCGAGGTTGAGGAATCCACAATGATTTTACAGAGAACAACCAACCATATCCATACGGAATCTGTATCAGGCCATTGCGAGTTGATGTGTGCCGTGTTCGCTGTCAATTCAACATGCTGCTGGAGAACACGTCATCTCCTACACAAGGAAAGTGTGGTCGGGTGCCCGTATAGCTATATGGGGCAACATAGTCATGGCGATTATGCATGGCCCAATCAGATTGAGGAGGTGGTTAGTCAATGACGACCAACCTCACACCATCGCACAAAGATTTATGGTCGCCTATACCCATGGGACACAAGGACGGCAGCAATATCGCATGCCCAGTTATTCTTGTGCTTGATGAAGCAAGCGCGATCGCCGGCCATGAAATTGGTTTCTGCACAATATGGGTCAAATCTAATGATCCGAACACCATCAATGCACTGATCACACAATTTGAGGGACGACATGTGATTACAGCTGCGCCAGCTGATTTTGGGCGGTCTCAAAATCAGTTGGAGAGTATTGTCGGCGCATTGGTTGGTGTTGCTGCTTCTGTTCGCTGGGTCGCATTGCCAGATGGTGCCAATTGCTTGGCTGACTGGGTCAGCCTGGGAAATACGGATGCAGATTTTCGGTTTTTAATGGAGCATACCAGACCCCTGGCGCTCTGCGAAATTGACGATCCTCCAATCGTTCCGATCGACGATAAATTTCCACCGAATATCTCGCCAGATTTTTTGCCACCACAGGCAGAAAGGTTTGCTCGTGAGATAGCCGTTTGGGCTGAAGTTCCTCAGGGAATGGTGGCGATGCAGATTCTGGGATTACTTGCATCCTTGTTTCAGCGGCGCTACGTGATTACGGATGATCCTGGTCATAACCAACCTCTCTCGCTCTACTGTGCGGTTGCCATGGATAGTGGCGAACGTAAGTCAAGCGTGCAAAAGGCAATTGCCAATCCTTTGTTCAGGCACCAGCATGAAACACGAAAAATAGCAGCCGAAAAACGCAAGGGTGTTATGGAGTCACGGGGTCTGGATGAGCGACGACTCAAGGCGTTAGAACGTCAATACGCAAAAACGGGACGAGCTGATGATGAAGAACGTGAATTGATCAAAACAGAAATTGATGAGATCAAAAATTCATTGCCACCGGTTGACACGCTGCCCCAGACCATTGTCAGTGATTTTACCGAGGCAGCGCTGGTATCTGTACTTCAGGCAAACAATGAAGCATCGTTACTGATTTCCAGTGAAGGCGGATGTTTCGACAATATGTGTGGACGCTGGGGTGAAAATTCTGTGGCCGAGATTGATCTGATATTGAAGTGTGCTGATGCTGAACCACATACGGTTAACCGCATTTCTCGTGATGATCCGGTATTTTTATCAAAACCTCGTTTGTCAATCGTGGTGTCACCCCAACCCAGTGTTGTCGCGTCGCTTGGCAAAAAGAGAGGTTTTATCGACCGGGGCTTGGTTGCACGCTTTATCTGGCTGTTTCCGCAAAGCAACATGGGCAGTCGCCGACTTGAACCAAAGCGAATTGATGTGGCAGTCCACGAGTCATACGAAAAATGGATGACAAAACTAGCCAATGAAGCCTATGAGTTTGACGGTGATCCCACATCACTCTCGTTAAGCGATGAGGCTTATGACCTATGGAAATCGTTTCAACGTGAAATTGAGCCAAGATTGGCCCCTCATGGGGACCTGTATGGCAATCAAGCCATGGGCGAGCAAATTACCTGGCATGGTGGCAAGGATTGCTGGCGTCATACATTGCGGTGAACATGATAAAGACGCTGGTTTATATCCTGTGAGTATTGATGTCATGGAACGTGCAGTAATCCTTGGACGCAGCTTGATCCCTCATGCCATTCATGCCCATAAATTGATGAGTGCACATGACCGTGTCGGAATTGCGGCAAAAGTCGTACAACATTTCGATATGGTAGGTTGGCCACAAGGCGTTCTTTGTCGTACGAAATGGTGGCGTGCATTGCGTCCTATCCTAGGAGGTGACAGGGCAACTGACTTTGATGCCGTTGCAGAAAAACTGGTTGATTGTGGGTATTTGATTGAATGCCAAGCTCCCGAGGGCCAAAAAGGTGGCCCAAAGGGAAGGTGGTGGCGGCCGAATCGCAGGTTAATCCAGTTAGTCCGTTAATCCGGTGTCCCACAAAAAGATATTTTTAAGTTCTCATCTGTATATAAATAAAATTTTGTGCTCACTGTCCGAATGCCGGATTAACGGACTAACTCAATTCATCTGGCTTCGTTTCGCAGAATCGAGTTGGCCGAACAGCGTGTTTTCGTTCCAACCATTGCCGGCCGCGTCAGCCTGAAGTGCAAACAGATTTTCGCTGAAATACCGGGATTTCATGGCATCAACCGATGTGCCACGAAGATTGGCCAACTGCTCAAGACTTTTCATCAGACTGCGTTCTGCATGCGTCTCATAGCGCAATAAGCGATCGAGTATCGGGGCCTCAGGCAGCAGGGCTGATTCCTGTTGACCGCGATGCTCAGCCTCGCATGAGGGATCAGCCACCACGCATCTTTGCTGTTGAAACATCGCCAGGCGACTTTCGATGTGCCCGCTCAACGCTGGTGAAATCGGTTGTCCAGCATCTCGCCGATTGGCGTGTTCGATCTGCTGGAGCAGGCTGGCAGGGCCACCATCACTTGACGCCGGCGAAGGATCATCCACGATCAATGGGAAACAGTGCACGGGCACCCCCAGCAACCAGGCAAAGATTTCAACCTCCATCCAGGCCATTCGCTGATCCTGCGCGGACAGCCGATCATAAAAATTCTGGGTCATCAGGATCACCGCTGACAACCCGCTAGCTGACGCCATGATTTTGCGATCAAACATGCGTTGCAAGCTGCGTAAACCAGGACGCATGGTGCGTACCAGTGTTTGTCCTGGTTCAATTTCGTGACGCTTAACTGCCTCCCGAATTTCGGCTCGATCCGTGATTTGAACCAGGCGCGGTTGCCATGCCTCATGAATGTCCCGAATCCATGCCTGTACATCCTCACGCATAGGTTTTATGGACGACACCGCCAACCCCGTCACGGCTGTCTCCGCACGCATCGCCCGATAGAGTCGCCAAAGACTCACCGCGATACGATCCACCAGACATTGCTCGATCAGGCATTGCGGTTGAATCTGTTCAATCAGCCGGGCGTAAAAATTCTCATAAGCGCCGGCGTCTTCCACCACTCCTACGGCCGGATTGGCCGTCAAGCCGTGCTTCAGGCTGTTGCGCCGCGCCACCGCCTTACCAGCAGCACTGCGTGGGCCGGTGCTGCGCTGGGCATTGCGACGATTTCGCATCGTGGTGGCCAAGCTGGTCATAGGTTCTAATATACTCCATGAATCAGTGAAAATATTATCTCACATGTGCCTTATCGGCGTCACATGCGGAATTTTTTCCGTAGTTAAACCTTTTTGCAAGCATCCCATTTCAAAATATGGGGTTAATAAGATCCACCCTAAAAAGCTAGCAACCCCCATAACATCAGATATTGAGCACAGATCATCCTTTTAAGCCAATAAAACATAAACAATTATACGTTTTTTACCAATCAGTCCAATGGCAAGTGTTTTTATTTCTTGATGTTATAGGAGTTGGGCAGGTTGGATTTTGAAAAATCCTGATCAGCTCAAATGGCATCCACGGAGGATGCATCGTTCATTAAATTAGCTGCTATCAACGAGATGGATTAAACTAAATGGCTTGAAGGATTTGCCGGGGACGCATTCCCCCCATTCCCAATAGTAGCGTTGACGCGTTGCTTCGAAACGCTGCGGCGTAGTTCTCAAATTCAGCACTCCATTTACGGGGGATACTCGCGTGTCCATCGAATTTTTTGAGAAGCCCATTCTCAATTCACCATACGAACATCCGGCGAAACATTGGGTTTTAGACCATGCCGGTCAGCCCACGTCCGAGATTCGAGAACAACGCCGACGGGCGGAATTTCTCACACCAATCCCAAAGCCCAAAAGTCGCAAAAAGTCGGACAACCAACAGGACTTGGTGTTTGCTGACGAAGCCGGCCTGTCCACACAAAAACAACAATACGACGAAAATCCGATCATCAATGCGCTGCGTCAAGAAGTCGATAAGTGGCGAGCGTGGCCAAGATCGGATCAATGGCAGGTCACGCCAGAAACGGCCCGCCTGTTGCAGCACTGGCGGCATCATAAATTCAATGACCGCAGGCCATTTTTTTGCCAGATTGAAGCTGTTGAAACCGCGATCTGGCTTACCGAAGTGGCTCCGAAAGAAGGTAAAAAAGGTCGTCAATTTCTTGATCACATTCAGGCCGCCAACGATGCATCGAATCCTGGACTCAATCGCCTTGCACTCAAGCTCGCTACGGGTGCAGGCAAAACCACCGTCATGGCGATGCTCATCGCCTGGCAAACGATCAACGCCGTGCGCCGGCCCAATAGCAATCGCTTCACCAGGGGTTTCTTGTTAGTTGCGCCAGGATTGACGATTCGAGATCGTCTTCGCGTATTGCTTCCGAATGATCCTGAGAGTTATTACAAAGCTCATGAATTGGTCCCAACCGACATGCTCGGCGATATGGACCGGGCAAAAATCGTCATCACTAATTATCACGCATTCATGCTGCGCGAAAAAATCGACATATCTAAGGGCGGACGATCACTGCTACAAGGCCGAGGTGAACCGCTTGACACTCAGGAAACTGAGGGTCAAATGCTACAGCGTGTCATTCCCGAATTGATGGGTATGAAGAATGTCCTGGTAATCAATGACGAAGCCCACCACTGCTATCGTGAGAAACCCGACGACAGTGACGAAGGCACACTAAAAGGCGACGCCAAGGACGAAGCCGACAAAAACAACAAGACCGCCCGCGTATGGATCAATGGCCTGGAAGCCATTCAACGCAAAATTGGATTGCAGCGAGTTTTTGATCTGTCAGCCACGCCTTTCTTTCTACGCGGATCGGGTTACGGCGAAGGGACGTTATTCCCTTGGACGATGAGCGACTTCTCGCTCATGGACGCCATTGAATGCGGTATTGTAAAACTCCCACGTGTTCCTGTCGCTGACAACAACATCATCAAGCGCGATGACATGCCTATGTTTCGCGTACTGTGGGACTACATCGGCAAAGACATGCCGCGTAAGGGACGTGCCAAATCAAAACAGCTTGATCCGCTTGCGTTGCCGACCCCTCTTTACACCGCACTTGATGCCCTTTACGGACATTACGAAAAAACATACAAGCTGTGGCAAGACGCAGGCATTGATGTCCCACCATGCTTTATCGTGGTTTGCAACAACACCGCATCTTCCAAGTTGATCTATGACTACATCTCTGGATTCGAACGCGAAAACGATGATGGCAGTTCTTCGGTGGTCAATGGTCGTCTCGAACTGTTTCGAAACTACGACGAATACGGCAATCCGCTTGCACGCCCGAACACACTGCTGATTGACAGCGAACAGCTCGAATCCGGTGATGCACTGGATAGCAATTTTCGTAAAATGGCCTCATCAGAAATTGAGCAGTTCCGCCATGAAATCATGGTACGTACTGGCAATCGCAAAGAGGCTGACGCCATCACGGATCAGGACCTGCTCCGCGAAGTCATGAACACCGTCGGCAAAGCCGGCAAGCTCGGCGGCGGCATTCGCTGCGTCGTTTCGGTCTCCATGCTCACCGAAGGCTGGGACGCCAATACCGTCACGCATATCCTCGGTGTGCGTGCATTCGGCACACAGTTGCTATGTGAACAGGTCATTGGCCGGGCGCTTCGCCGACTGTCATACAGCCTCAATGATGAAGGCCTCTTCAACGTCGAGTATGCCGACGTCCTTGGTATTCCGTTTGATTTCACTGCCAAACCCGTTATCGCGCCGCCTACGGGTCCTGTCAATGTCTATCGGGTTAAGGCCGTCAGCCCCGAACGTGATCACCTGGAGATTTCGTTCCCTCGCGTTGAAGGCTATCGCGTCGAGTTACCCGACGAAGAAATTCAGGCCGACTTCAATGACGATTCAACATTCGAACTCACGCCTGAGGCCATCGGTCCCTCCATCACGCAAAACCAAGGCATCATCGGCGAAAGCGCCGACCTCACACTCTCTCATACACGAGACGTCCGTCGCTCCACTATTCTCATGCGCCTGACCAAACACTTGCTCGAAACCAAGTTCCGCGACAACAATGGCGACATGGAACTCCACCTCTTCGGCCAACTCAAACGTGTCACGCGTCTATGGCTTGACAATCACTTGGTATGCCGAGGCCAGACTTATCCCGCCCAAATTTTGTATCCCGCCCTGGCGGAGCTCGCCTGTAACCGCATCGCAGCAGCCATCACCCGCCACTTCATCGGCACCCGTCCCATCAAAGCAATCCTCGATCCGTACAACCCCATCGGCTCCACCACACACGTGCAGTTCAACACCTCTCGCCTGCATCGCTGGGACACCGCCGGCCCACCTCCCAAATGCCACATCAACTGGATTGTCCTCGACAGTGACTGGGAAGCCGAATTCTGCCGCGTCGCCGAAGCCCATCCACGAGTCGTCAGCTACGTCAAAAACCATAATCTCGGCCTTGAGGTTCCCTACCAGTTTGGCTCACAAACACGCACCTATATCCCCGACTTCATCGTCCGCATCGACGATGGCCATGGCGACGCATCCGCCGGCGACCTGCTCAACCTGATCGTCGAGATCAAAGGCTATCGCCGCGAAGATGCCAAAGAAAAGAAGTCCACCATGGACACCTACTGGATTCCCGGCGTCAATCACCTGGGCACCTTCGGCCGCTGGGCATTCGCGGAGTTTTGCGATGTGTGGGACATGCAGGAGGATTTTGAAAGTGAAATTTTGGAGAGATTTAACGGCATGATTGACGCCAATATTGAACGATCTGGAATAATCGGAGCTATTTGATGTTTGAACCTACAAAAAGTGACTTAAAAGACCTGCTTCGAAGTGTACACGAAGGTCGCATGCAACTTCCTGACTTTCAGCGCGATTACGTCTGGAATGACGACGATGTGCGACAACTCATCGCATCCGTGGCAAAAGGTTATCCCATTGGTGCTTTATTGACCCTCGAAATTGGCGGGCCGGTGAACTTCAAACCTCGATTGCTCGCTGGTGTACCCTCCGGGGGAGGAGTTGCCGATGAATTATTGCTTGACGGTCAGCAACGTATGACTTCGCTTTACCAAGCGGTTTATTCAACAAAGCCTGTGACAACTAAAATTCGTCGACGAAAGAAGCCTGTCGAACGATTTTACTATCTCGACATGAAAGCTGCCGTTGATGAACGAGCCGACATCCTTAGCGCGATCGTAGGTGTCAACGCTGATCGCCAGGTTTTTGCGAGCTTCGGGCAACAACTTACACTTGATCTCTCTTCTGCTGAATTGGAATTTAAACAAGACATGTTCCCCCTGAATCAGGCATTCGACAACCGGGATTGGTTCTTCGGCTGGCGTGAATACTGGAATAGGACAGACCGCGATATTTATGATCTTGAAAAAGCTTTCGATCGTAATGTCCTCGAGCGAATTGTCGATTACAAGATGCCGATCATTCGACTCGATCGGAGCAATAGCCGCGAAGCAATTTGTCTGGTATTCGAGAAAGTCAATGTCGGCGGCCAAAAACTTGATGCGTTCGAACTCCTCACCGCTGTTTACGCAGCCGATGAGTTTGACCTCCGACATGAATGGAATGGCGCAGAAAAGAAGCACCCGGGACTCAAGAAACGGCTGGTTGGCAATGACCATCCACGAGCAGTGCTTCGTGAGATTGAGAACATTGATTATCTTCAAGCGTGTACGCTGCTTCATACACGCGAAGTTCGTGTGCAGAAAGCCCAGGCTGGATTCAAGGATTATGACCTGCCTCGTATCAGTTGTAACCGTGACGCTCTGTTGGGATTACCACTTGCTGGGTACAAACGGCATACGAAAGCGATTGAGCAGGGATTTGTGACCGCCGCAGCATTTCTCAATGACCAGAAAATTATCGCCGGCCGTGACTTGCCGTACTCGGCGCAGCTCATTGTGCTGGCTGCCATCTACGGTGTACTCGGCAACAAAGCTTGTACTGTCCCGGCCAAGGATAAGTTAACACGCTGGTTCTGGAATGGCGCTCTTGGCGAATTGTACGGGGGTGGCAGCGAGACGCTGATGGCTCGCGATCTGCCCGAGGTCGTCGCTTGGATCACTGGCGATGGACCGCAACCCCGATCGCTTGACGAAGCCATCTTTCAACAGGCTCGTCTCAAAACACTCCGAAGTCGCAATTCGGCCGCATACAAGGCGATCCACGCGCTACTCATGAAGCAGGGCTGCCTAGACTTCGTGTCCGGCAACGGCGTCGAGTTAATGAGTTTCTTTCAAATGAAGGTTGATATTCACCATATCTTCCCTAAAGCTTGGTGCAAAATACAGGGTATTCCCCCTCGCATCTATAACAGCATTGTCAACAAAACCGCGCTCTCCAAGACATCGAATATCGCCATCGGCGGACACGCACCTGCTACGTACCTCGAAAGAATCCAAAACAAGCATAACATTACCTCCGACACGCTTGACGACATTCTCCTTTCCCATCTGATCGAGCCCCAATACTTGAGAAACAACGACTTCGAAGGATTCTTCAATGCAAGACTCAACACGTTGTCCGATCTGATCGGCAGCACGATGGGCAAGACTGTCGTCACTGACGCAAATGAGGATGAGTTCGAAGATGACAACGACAACGACAACGACGAGCAACTCGCGCTAACACACGCGGACGATTGAGCACCCCATGGCCAAAAAACGCACTAAAAAATCTCCCACTAAAAAAGACGTCCAGGCCCTCAAGCACACCGAGGCTTCGCGCAAGAACATTCCCACCGCAGAGTTTGAGTCGATCATGCACAAGGATGATCAGAAGCCCGTGCCGGTGACCTATCCTCGGCCGGGCATGACCGATGCCCAGGGCAACACGACGAATCCGCTTGAGGACGAAATGCAACAACGCAATCGCGATCTCGATCCGCAGCTCATCTGGCGGGGCAAATACGCCCAGGACAATCAAGACGGGCAGGACGCTTTTGATGACGCTAATCTTGTTGTGCAGGCTCCGCCGCTGTTCATTCAGGAGAAGGTCCATCCCAAGGTGCTCATCGACGACCTTCGGCGTCAGACCGAAGCCGCTGAGATTGCCCGCAAGGCCGTCGATGCTGCCCGCGCCGGCGATGCCCCCTTCACCGGCGAACAATTCGACCTCTTCGCCGACTTCAACGGCCTGCCCGACGATCTCGAAGCCAAGACCGAGTTCTATCAACACGACGCCCACTGGTCCAACCGCATGATCCTCGGCGACTCGCTCTCGGTTATGGCATCACTGGCGGAGCGCGAGGGACTACGTGGGGGGGTCCAGTGCATCTACCTCGACCCGCCCTACGGCATCAAGTTCAATTCCAACTTCCAGTGGTCCACCACCTCCCGCGACGTCAAGGACGGCAAGGCCGACCACATCACCCGCGAACCCGAACAGGTCAAAGCCTTCCGCGATACCTGGCGCGACGGCATCCACTCCTATCTGACCTACCTCCGCGACCGCCTCACCGCCGCCCGCGACCTGCTCCACGACACCGGCTCGATCTTCGTCCAGATCGGCGACGAAAACGTCCACCGCGTGCGAGCAGTGATGGATGAGGTGTTTGGGGATGGCAACTTCATTTCTGAACTCATTGTCGTCAAGTCTTCTGGACTCGGAAGCGTCACGATACCGCGGCAAAACGATTTCATTCTTTGGTACGCCAAAGCAGCCGATTCCGTGAAGATCCGCTCGCTGAGGTTGGAAAAAGCTCTTGGCGGAGATGGTGCAGACGCTTATGTGCAAGGACTGTTTCCCGACTTGTCCGCCAGACGAATCACACGCGATGAACAGGCCGGATCAGTGCCCCTGCCGGAAGGCATGCGGGTATTTCGATACGACAATTTGACAAAGCCGGGGCCTGGTGCGAAGTACGAGGTGGTGTTGGAAGGTAAGAGATTCACAAGCAAATCGAGGTGGTGGGGAATTCAGGAAGAAGGCATGCTTCGCGCAATCAAAGCTAATCGCGTTGCAGCAGGTAAGACATCTCTAAGCTACATCCGTTTCCTCGAGGACTCGTCGTCTACTCCGCTGTCGAATCTGTGGACTGATACAGCGACAGGAAGTGGTTTGAACAAAGTATATGTTGTGCAGACAACGGAAAAAGTAGTCCAGCGTTGCCTCCTCATGGCCACGGACCCCGGGGACCTGGTGCTGGACCCGACGTGCGGGTCGGGGACGACGGCGTATGTGGCCGAGCAGTGGGGTCGGCGGTGGATCACGATCGACACCTCGCGGGTGAGTCTGGCATTAGCGCGGGCACGGATCATGGGCGCCCGCTATCCGTATTACCTGCTCGCCGACTCGCTTGAGGGCCGCGAGAAAGAGGCGCAGATCACGCGAACGGAATTGCCTGAAACGAGCCGCGCCCGTCAGGAAGCGGGCCCGCTCCCTCGCGGTCGCGGCTCGTCAGCATCCATTCGTCAGGGATTTGTGTATGAACGTGTACCGCACATCACGCTTAAATCGATCGCCAATAACAGTGAAATCGACGTGATCTGGGAACGGTTTCAAGAGCGTCTCGAACCGCTGCGTGAAAAACTCAATAAAGCGCTCAAACAAAAGTGGGAAGAATGGGAAATCCCACGTGACGCCGATGCGAAATGGTCGGCCGATGCCAAGGATGCGCACGAACAATGGTGGGAGCAGCGTATCCAGCGTCAGAAGGAAATCGACGCCTCGATTGCCGCCAGGGCTGACTTTGAATATCTCTATGACAAGCCTTACGAGGACAAGAAGAAGGTGCGAGTGGCCGGGCCGTTCACGGTGGAATCGCTGAGCCCGCATCGGGTGTTGGGGGTGGGCGCGGATGATGAATTGATCGACCCGCAGGACCAGCATGGCAAGTCGAAAGTAGCCGACCCGCACGCGAGCCCGGACGATTTTGCCAGCGTCATTCTGGAGAACCTCAAAACGGCCGGCGTGCAACAGGCGCACAAGGGCGACAAGATCACGTTCAATTCGATCAAGCCCTGGCCGGGGCATTTCATCTGTGCCGAGGGTCGCTATGTGGAAGGGACCGACGAAGAGCTGGACAAGGGCCAAGCGAAAGATAAACGGGCGGCGATCTTCATCGGCCCGGAATTCGGGACCGTGGCCAGGCAGGATCTGGTCATGGCCGCACGCGAGGCAGGCGATGCGGATTTCGATGTGGTGATCGCCTGTGCGTTTAACTACGAAGCGCTGGCGTCGGAATTCAGCAAGCTCGGACGCATCCCCGTGCTCAAGGCTCGCATGAATGCTGACCTGCACATGGCGGACGATCTGAAAAATACCGGCAAGGGCAACCTGTTCGTCATCTTCGGCGAGCCGGACATCGACATTCTGCTACCCGAGGATGCGCCGGAAGATGCGGATCTATCCAAGTACAGCCAGATTCGCGTGCGCATCAATGGCGTCGACGTGTTCCATCCCGCGACCGGCGAAGTCCGCAGCGACGACGCCGACGGCATCGCCTGTTGGTTTATCGATACCGACTACAACGAGGAAAGCTTCTTCGTGCGGCAGGCCTATTTCCTCGGCGCCAACGATCCGTACAAGAGCTTGAAGACGACGCTCAAAGCCGAGATCGATCAGGAAGCGTGGGAGAGCCTGCACAGCGACACATCCCGAGAATTCGCCAAGCCCGAAGGCGGAAGGATTGCGGTGAAAGTGATCAACCATTTAGGCGATGAGGTGATGAAGGTTTTTCGGGTGGAATAGAGCGGAGCAGGACATATGGCAAAAAAAGTAGACCAATCGCAGCTTCCGCTTCTTGACGGAGTTCTGTACGCGCCGAGATTTCTCGAAACGCACGCTGGAAGCCAGATACTACTTGATCCAAAAACCGCCATTATTGAATTGATCGCCAATGCATGGGATGCCGGAGCTCGCAATGTCAAGATCACTTGGCCGGACGGGCCTGGAATAAAACGGTTCAGCATTCAGGATGACGGGGTTGGTATGACCGACGAAGAGTTTCGGCATCGCTGGCGGACGTTAAACTACAACCGTCGTGAGGAGTTCGGTGAACTGGTGTTGTTTCCACCGGCTGTAAGTGAGCACGAAGCACAACGAATCGCTTTCGGTAGAAACGGTGTTGGGCGTTGGTCTGGATTCTGCTTCGGCGAATCATATGAGGTAGATACCCATAAAGCAGGCAAGCGAAACAAGTATCGCGTAAGTCGAGGTACAGACCAGCCTTTTGAGATCATGCAATTGCTCGCCGATGTCAATTCAGACAAAGATGGCACGACGATCAGTTGTACTAATCCTCGCAAAATAAATTTGTCAGCGGAAGATGCCAGAGCCGAGATTGGAATGCGTTTTCTGACTAACCCAAGCTTCGTTGTCACGGTGAATCAGCAAAAGGTTTCTTTTGAGGATATTGATGATCCGAACATTGAGAAGCTTACACTTGATGTTCCTGGCGACAAGACAGTCGATCTAATCGTGATCGATACGCATCTGACCGATAAATCAACGCGGCAACACGGTCTTGCTTGGCATGTTGGTGGACGGTTGGTCGGAGAGTGTTCGTGGAAGGGTGCTGGTCTTCAGGATTTTGTTGATGGCCGACGAATCGCCGCAAAGCGATTTACCTTCATTGTGAGAGCAGATCATTTGGCTGACTCTGGCGCAATCAAGCCGGATTGGTCTGGATTCGATCCAGATAATCAGTCATTTGCTGATGCATCTTTGGTTGTACATAACCGCGTTCGAGATCATATGACATCGGTTTCAGAAGATGATCGTAAGGCAACAGTTGCAAGGGCACGGGAGCACAATCGTACCAAACTCAAAGACATTGGCCCGTTGGGACGTGAGAATTGGACGACTTTTGTAAATGAGGTACAGGTGAAGTGTCCATCCATTAAGGAAGCCGATGTTGTGAAGCTCTCCGAGATTGTGGTGAATCTGGAACAATCCAAATCGGGGTATGCGTTACTTGGCACATTGAGTCAGTACGGGCCAGATCAACTCGACGAACTACATGAAATGCTTGAGCGATGGACCCTCGATATGGCAAAGGCTGTATTGGATGAGATTGAGCAACGTCTCAAGCTCGTCGAAGAGCTCCGACACCGCACGAACAGTGATGCGACGCTAGAGGTCCAAGAGCTTCAGCCTTTATTCGAGAAGGCCTTATGGGTTTTTGGTCCAGAGTTCGAGACGATTGAATATACGTCCAACCAAAGCATGACGACTGTTGTCCAAAAGCTTTTTAAGAATCCCGACGGAAAGGGAAGTCGAAACCGGCCTGGTTTTGCGATTTTGCCTGACGGAACGGCCGGCCTCTACTCCTACCCCTTCTTTGATACGAACGGTGGAGAATGCGGAACCGACCGATTGGTGATCATTGAGCTCAAGAGGCCTGGCGTCTCAATCGGGAGCGATGAAAAAGCTCAATCTTGGAAGTACATAAAAGAGTTGTTCTCAACAGGCCATTTAACGAATAGAACTCAGTCCATCCGTTGTTTCGCCTTGGGCAAAACTATTGCGACCCATGAGGAGGAGGCAAGGTGGGAAAAAGATCGGCAGGTAGAGATCAGGCCAATGCTCTTCGCGAACGTGCTGGCGCGTGCAGATAGCCGTCTTCTGCGCCTTCGTGAACGAGTCAAAGAAGCGCCATTTTTTAAGGAGCATCAACAAGAACTTGACAGCTTTCTTACACCTCCAAATGACAGTGATGGCCTTTTTGATTAAATAGGCAACTAACACATCAAAGCTTGTGAAATTGAGATGCAATTCCGAATCGCACACACATTTACAAATAGCCTAGCCAAGCTTACCAATGATGAGCAGAAACGGGCCAAGCAAACCGCTTTTGATTTCCAGGTTGATCCTGTTGGCAGTGGTAAGAGTTTCGAGCGTATCACGTCGTCCAAAGATTCGCATTTCTGGTCGGTGCGCGTCAGTCGCGATCTGCGGATGATTGTGCACAAGACTGGCGACAGTATGTTGCTGTGCTACGTGGATCACCATGATCAGGCGTACGCATGGGCCCACCGGCGGCGGCTGGAAACGCATCCGAAAACAGGGGCCGCGCAGTTTGTTGAAATTCGTGAGACGGTACTCGAGATTGAGAAGCCGAAGGAAGCCGCATCGCGTGATATTCAGACAGCACCTCACAAGATTGAACAAGCAAGTGTGCTTGCCGGAGTGGGCGATGAGCAATTGCTGTCGTATGGCGTGCCGCAAGATTGGTTGGAAACCGTCAAAGCAGCTGACGAAGACCGCTTACTTGACATTGCAGATCATTTGCCGGCCGAGGCTGCGGAAGCGCTGCTTGCCTTAGCCGTGGGCGAGACACCTGCCGTTGTAGATGTGCATCAGGAAACTGATCCATTCGAACATCCCGATGCCCAGCGGCGATTCCGACTGGTGGCATCGACTGAGGAATTGCAACAAGCCCTCGATTATCCATGGGATCAATGGGCTGTCTTTTTGCATCCCACGCAACGGCAAATCGTGGAAAGCGAATTTAATGGGCCGGCACGTGTGCTGGGTTCGGCCGGTACCGGCAAAACGATCGTGGCCTTGCATCGATCTGTCGAACTTGCCAGGCGATATGAAAATGATGAAATCCTGTTGACGACGTTTTCGATCACCTTGGCGCGAATGCTACGCCAAAAACTGGCTCGACTGGTTGGCCAGAATCAATTGCTAACTGATCGTATTAAAGTTCGATCAATTGATGAGGTAGGCCTGGAACTTTATGAAAACGCTGTCGATCAGGCTCGTGTTGCGACGCCTGGGATGATTCGAACGCTCTTGCAACAGGCATCCGATGCAGTATCCGACCATCGATTTTCAATGAAATTCTTACTGGCAGAGTGGCATGACATTGTCGACCCATGGCAAATTCAAACATGGAAGATGTACCGTGATGTGGTAAGGCTCGGACGCAAGACGCGGCTGGGTGAAAAACAACGGCAAGCGGCGTGGCAGATTTTCAGCGAGGTGATTGAATCATTACATCGCGGCGGCCTAGTCACCATGGCATACGTATTTGCCGAAACCACTCGACAGGTAAATGACGGTGTCGTCAAGGCACCAATGCATATACTCGTCGATGAGGCACAAGACATAAAAATTCCCCAATTGCGATTCCTTGCCAGTGTGGCAGGCGACACAAAAGATGGTCTGTTTTTCAGTGGTGATTTAGGGCAGCAGATATTTCAAATGCCGTTTTCATGGAAATCGCTTGGCGTCGATGTTCGCGGGCGATCGCAGACATTGAAGGTGAACTACCGCACCTCACATCAAATTCGGCAGTTGGCGGACAAGTTGCTGGCAGCCAATGTCAGTGATGTGGATGGACTCACTGACGAACGGCGGGGCACTATATCCGCATTTAACGGCCCGCATCCGTCAATTTGCATCGCTGATTCTGAAATCAATGAACAGAATCAAATAGCCGCGTGGCTGAAAGAACGCACTGCAGATGGCTTACTTCCTCATGAAGTGGCCGTGTTCGTTCGAAGTGAAAATGAAATCTCTCGCGCCAGTGCAGCCGTGCGTGAGGCCAAACTAAGCAGTTGCCGAATTCAAAGTCAAGGCTCAACGGATGAAGGATCTGTGGCCATCGGATTGATGCACGACGCCAAAGGCCTTGAGTTTAAAGCCGTGGTCGTTGCCGCATGTGATGATGACATTGTCCCATCGCACGTCAGAATTAATTCTGTTGGCGACGAAGCCGATCTTGAATCCATCTATGAATCAGAACGACACTTGCTTTATGTGGCATGTACACGGGCGCGAGACCATTTGCTTGTTAGCGGAATAAGCCCAGGCTCTGAATTTATTGAAGACTTCGAAACGGATTCTTGCTGAAGACGAACATTATATGCCTTTAATGTTAAATATAAACATACCGGGGACACCTTAAACCACTCGCGCAATTTTTAATAAACAACCGCGGGATGCCTTTTAATACATATTGATATGGGGTTTGGATGGGAACTCAAAAAAAACAATCACATAAGATAACGCCTGTTCAGTGTACAAACGTGACAGTAAACCCTTTAAAGCCGACAGGGATTGACGCCGAATACCGTTTGCATTTGGCAGCTCATGAGTGGAGCCTGGCCAATCCAATCATTATTCATGATGAGAGCGACCTTGAATCCAAACATACATGGCATCCCGATTTCAAACCATTTGCCCACCAGATTCGGAACCTCATCACATTTTGTCGACGCCTGCCGGTGACACTAATCGCCGATGATGTCGGACTGGGAAAAACAATAAGTGCCGGCTTAATACTCAGTGAACTCATGTCTCGGCGCAAAGTCCTAAGAGCCATGGTGATCTGCCCAAGCATACTCGGGTCACAGTGGGTGGAGGAGCTCAAGGTTAGATTTGGCATAGATGCCGTCTTCGCGACGGGTGGTAAAAATTTTGAGGACGCTGTCGACTCAGAGACTTCAGTCGTTGTAAGCACTTATCACACCGCATGTCCGCGTTTGCCGCTTTTGCCATCCAATACGTTCGATATGCTCATCATTGATGAGGCGCACAAGATCAGAAATCTGCATGGAAGTCCCAAAACACCTGTAATGGCAACGCGCATTCGAGAAGCACTGGAAGCGAGTTTCTTTAAGTATGTGCTTCTATTAACCGCTACACCCATTCAAAACAGGCTATGGGATCTTTATTCGCTAATTGACTGCCTGAATGCTGCGCAGGGGAAAGATCACCATCCCTTGGGAAATCCAGATGAATTCAAATCGTATTTTTTAGGGAATGACAAAGCTCGTCTTTTAAGACCTGGTACTGAAGAAACGTTTCGCGGCGTTTTGCGGAAATTTATTGCGAGAACCAGGCGCGCCGATGCAAACCTAGTTTTTCCTACGCGTCACGTTCGACTTTTTACCGTCCCTCCGACGGATGTTGAGATAGAGCTAAATGAACTGGTGAAGGGCATTCTGGAAGATCTAAACGGCCTAGAGCAGTCTTCTGTATTACGAGCATTATTCAGCAGCCCTGACGCGCTAGCTGACCAAATAACCAATATGGCAAAACGCCGGCCCGATAGATGGGAAGCCGTATCAGGTCGCGCGTGGGAACTTGCCCAAAGTGGTCGCCCGGCCAAAATAGATGGTCTTTTGCAAATAATTCATGAGCTTCAAAAGCAACGAAGTGACTGGCGACTGCTGGTTTTTACGATTCGTCGAGCCACACAACGGGCCATTGGTCGTGCACTGATAGAAGCTGGCGTGAAATTCGGATTTATCGAGGGCGGTAATACGCAAGGCAATCGCGATGTAATTGAACGATTTCACAAAGATAACCCTGATATTAACGTCATTGTTTCAACAGATTCCGGTGCAGAAGGTGTCAACCTGCAAGTGACCAATACATTGGTTAATTTTGATCTGCCATGGAATCCGATGATCGTCGAACAGCGCATTGGACGCATCCAGCGTCTTGGTTCTAAATATAAGCACGTCGTGGTGTTCAACCTCATCGTGGAGGGATCGGTTGAACATAAAATCGTTGCCACACTCATGGAAAAGCTACAGGCTGTGGCTTCGACAGTTGGTGATGTGGAATCCATTTTAGAATCCACATCGCGTGGTCAAGGTGATGAGGGCGACCAGTTTGAAAGCGTTATTCGTGACCTGGTGGTTAAATCACTCTTGGGTGTAAATAATGATGAAGCTGCAAAACGCATAGCGGAAAGTATTGAGCAGGCTAAACTCGATCTGGAAGCAAGTCGCGAAGAAATGGACCAGAATCTTGGCCGTCTTGATGAATTGCACGACAGTGGCCCCTCATGTCCAAAGCTGAATCGCTTTGCTCCCTCTTTATCCTTCGAAGAATTCATTTATCAAATGTATGCCCAAGCTGGTAAAGAAATCGACCAACGTGGCGAAATGCTCTATGCTGCAATCGGCGGTGGGTCAAATGCAGAACTTTTCACATTTGATCCGCTGCGTTGGCGAGACATTCGACACCGATTTCCTCAGGCAAAGTTGTATTATCCCGGCAAGACGGATTTTGAACGCCATGTCAATAATTGGGCGAAACGATCGGGCCAACTTATCAACGACATCACTTCGTCTGCGATTACTGAACAATTTGTCGAAAATTGGATAAGAAAGATTGCAGGCAGTTGTGTTCTGAATACCCAAATTAAGGTATTGAACGAGCATTTCAGTGGACAAGCTATTGCTAAGGCGACGGTCAGTAACGGCGTTGACAGTTATGAAAAGCTGATTTCAGTAAAAGTTCGTGAGACAGATAACGATCAGATCAGTTCATGCGCTCTTAATCACAAAAAATCAATGCATCAACCAATGGCGGGCAATAAAATGGCCGCCATCGCTCCATCTATCCAAAAGGCCGTTGAAACAGACAAGGATGTTAATGACTTTGCCGGATTTTATGAGATGCGATTGAAAGACGAATTGTTACGCATTGGCGACGATAGCCCGCAAGCCCGACGTGCGAAATCTGATTTTCAACCATTGGCCAACGCAGAACTTGTTGGACTTGAAGGAAATTGCTATCAAACCCAGCATATCACCGTCACATTTGCAATAGATGATCAAGGGTCATATTCAATTGCACTAAAAGCAATACCTGCTATCGGAGAAATACTTGAAGAACCCAAGATGGCGACTTGCCAAGTCACGAATCGGATCGTTCCCGAATCATGTTTATCAAAATGTTGTGTCACAAATGACTATGTTTTGGATCATTTGTTGGTGAAATCAAGCAAAAGTGGACGGCGCGCACTTGCTGCCTATACAGCCGTATGCGAAGCATCGGGTACCCGGCTAATTTCTGACGAACTTCAAAAATCAGATGCCAGTAATCGATTGGTGGACCGCGATCTTTTGATAAAGTCAGTGGCATCCAATGGTCGTGCTCTAAAAGAGGAACTCACTCAATGTGAATATACTGATGACTGGGTTTTGCCGGGTGAGCTGGTGGTTAGTGACGTGACAGGAATGAAATCACGTATTGATCAATTGCGTCAATCTCCGATTTCAAACAAACGTAGTCACAATGATGATTTTGTAAAGTGTGAATTGACTGGCGATTGGGTTTTACCAGAAGAAACAGTTACAAGTGATATGAGCAATCGAGTCATACGGCATGATCGCACCGTCACGTCTGAGCAGGCACCGCATCGAGTGGGGGCGCTTGACGAGATGGCTGTTTGCGACATGACAGGCTCAAAATTGCTCAGCGATGAAGTAGGCATTTGTTCAGTGTCCGGGAAAACCGTCGAACTATCTCGCTTGGCAAAAGCTGAGGATGGTCATCTGGTATTGCCCGATCAGCTTGTGAAATGCGAAGTCAGCGGCAAGATGCTACTTCCCGACCAGGTCGCCGTTTCATCGGTCTCAGGTAAGCGTGTTGATCAAAAACTCTTGCTGCCTTCAGAGCTGAGCACATTACTCGCATTGCCTGAGGAAATGGTCACGTGCGAATTCACGGGCGACATTGTTCTATGCAATGAGGTGGTGACAAGCGACGTATCAGCAAAAGCAATGCGGATGGACGAAGCCCGCACATCATCAATTACCGGTCGGATCGGCCATACATCGGAATCACATGATTTATGCGATGAGCGAGTCGCTTTACTCGACGAGGTGCGGCAATCCGACGTCATTAACAGCCAGGAAATCATTCCACTAGGTGAGGAAGTACGATCAGATAAATCCGGACGGTATGGTTCCAAAAGAGAATCAGTTCTATGTTTTATTAGCCACAAGCAGCTACTGATTGACGAAATAGAATCATGCGCCGTTACAGGCGAGAAAGCTGATATTGATCTGATGGTTCGATCAGATGTAAGTGGAAAATTTGCGTTGCCTGATGAGGTCTTGCAGTGCGAAGTGACTTCAAAGGTACTTCTGCCCGAAGAAGCTGGCCGATCCGATGTGTCGGGCAAGCTGGTTGAGCAATCGCTTTTGCATCGGTCCCAGTTGAGCAGCCGGTTGGGTCTCGAACATGAACTTCAAAAGTGTGAATTCTCTGGAGATATGGTTTTGATTGATGAGACAGTCAAGAGCGACGTTTCCGGCAAAGTAATGCGAAAAGATGCGGCGCATTATTCCTCGATTTCTGCAAGAGTTGGCCATAAATCAGAAATCGAGGTGTTGCCGGACGGACGGGAATCCCTGGTGGATGAGTTCCGACGATCAGAAGTAAAAGGCAGTAAGGAAATTATTCCAATCGGGGAAGAGGTGCGATCTGAAAAATCAGGTCGATGTGGCGCTAAGAGCGAAGTGATTACATGCTCACTGAGCCAGCGACAATTGCTAATCGATGAAGCCGAACGGTGTGCTATTACTGGCAAACGAGCTGATGTTGATCTGATGGCCAAGTCAGACGTGAGTGGCAAATTTGCCTTGCCTGATGAGGCCTTGCAATGCGAAGTGACTTCGAAGGTTCTGCTGCCAGAAGAATCTGGTCGCTCAGATGTCTCAGGCAAAGTTGTTGAACGATCGCTTTTACATCAGTCCCAGTTAAGTAGCCGCTTCGGCCTCACAAGCGAACTTCATAAATGTGATTTCACAGGCGACATGGTTTTAATCGATGAGATAGTCAAAAGTGATTTTTCGGGAAAATGCTTCCGTCAGGACGAGGCCATTACCTCAGACTTGACTGGCCGCATCGCCCACATCAGTGAGTCTGTTGAAACATCTGCTGGCAAACGAGCTTTACTTGATGAAGTGCTGCAATCATCACTCAGCAACAAGTACAGCCCTATTGAGAAGGCAGCAAAGTCTGAGCGAAGTGGTCGCATAGGCTTACCCAATGAAATGATGACATGTGAGGCTTCTGGCAGATTGCTACTGCGCGATGAAGTAGCGCGCTGTATGGTCAGTGGAAAACTCGTTGACTCGGAACTTCTTGAGTCCTCTGAAGCGTCTACGCTAAAATGCCTGCCAGAATGTATGGCGATATGCAAGGAAACTAACCGCCGATTGTTGCCGTCTGAGATGGGCGTATGTGCCGAAAGTGGTTGGCATGTAGACAAACGTTTGCTCGCAACCAGCGACATATCTGGATTGGCAGCTTTGCCGCGTTATCTGAAGGCTTGCGTTGTAACTGGCGATAAAGGTTTGCCTAATGAGTTGGGCGCCTGTGAATTAACCGGTGATTTCGTCCGACCCGATCTTTTGTCAATATGTTGCGTCACAGGCAAAAGCATTCGAAAAGATAAGCTTGTCCGAAGTGCGGTGTCAGGCGAATTCATGTCACCTACTGTTGTTGTTCGATCAGTGATCGATGAGCGTCCATGCATGCCCGATGAGGCGATCATTTGTCCTTGGGTAGGCCCAATATTGCCTGGACAATCGAGACAATGTGCCGCTACAGGTTTCGCCATGGCAGAACCTCTAATTTCAAAATCAACAGGAGAATTTCGTTTGATTCAGATGGCTTTCGACGGAAAAGTCAAAGCCCAACGAGTGTCCGGTCTCGAGCGATGGCTCAAACGAGAATCTGGAAACAGAATCGGCAATGTTAAATCCATGTTCGCGCTGAGATCACCGAAAGGCCACGGAATTCTGCTAGTTGGCACATTTACGGTAATGGCGGACTTTCTATTCGGTCCACGGCCTCAGCGATTTGCCGCGTTGATACAAGAAGAGCCTAGAGTGTTGCTTGGTCACGTTTGCATCGAACGAAAAACGAAAACAGGTTGGGTACGAATTTCCACGAATGAGTAAAAAACGGGATCTACCGACCTATTGATTCCGATTTAGGAATCTGATGGTTTATGCAGCAACTTTCAATGATCCCCTTGTCAGAAACATTAACTATTCAAGTTTTTCGCAAGCGAATCATTTTTGTGCTTTTTGTATGCTGTTCTTGCTATGAAGCTCATCAATTGAATGCCATTTAATTGGGCGACTCATGTATCGCAACAATCCCACGACACTTGGGAAATTGAGAGCAACCCCAGAACTCGTCGCCGGTATGCTGTCCGCGTCGGGCCATTTTCTTGTGCATAGGTTGACCGCATTGGGGGCACGAAGGCGACTGTATGGATGGTTGGGGTGAGCCCAGGCATGTTGAATCAGGTTCTGTTTTGCTTTTCTGAACTGCGCGAATCATGTCAACCAATTGCAGACCATTAATGAGGTGGATATGGTTCTTGTCAGCAAATTCCATCGCAGGTGTGGTAAACTTGCCCGATGTGATCAGCCATGCATCGTTGGCTTCTTCACTGACCATCACACCGAGTAATTCGCGTACCGTTCGGACGCCAACCCGCCATGTCTTCCAATGTTTTGCCTGAACGAGGCTTTTTACGCCTGATTTGGACAGATAAAGATCGATACCATCGTCAGGGCCGTCGGCGGTTTCCTCAACACGATACCCTTGACGCCTAAAATACTCCGCCAACAGAAAGTCGAACTGTCGCCACGATAGTTGGCGGATTGAATCAATACCTGTCTGACGATCCAGCCTTCGACGATGAATCCATCTGGGAATTCGGGCCAACAACCAGAGTATCAGACCAAGTCCAAATGCAAACGGTGCAAGAATTCGTGAGCCGTGTATAAAACCGTCAAGCATTGCCACTGTTAGTGACTGGTCTGCAAATCGCCATTGCACCAGCCAAAGCAGACCGGGAATAACAAACTGGAGGAACCCATAAAACGCTGTAGCGACAAAGAAGCCCAGCCACCATGGTCCTCGATACATGGCGTCCAAAATCATGTCAGTGAAACTGTCGTTTTTGCGTCCCGGCATCTTAGTCACCAGTTTATCTGCTATGTACAGGCTACCCATGCTGCGACGTTAATTAATTAAAATGACGGTTGGGGCGTGCTTCGTGTCTTCATTTATGAAATACCATACGTGGGATACTGGTTTAGAGAGGCTGGCACACAATATAATCAGATGATCGAGAATTCGAGGCATTATGTCATGCAAACGCCATCTTATGAAGAAATCACCTTCACACGCCAAGAGTTCTATGACAAGATGTGGGCAAAACCCACAACCAAAGTTGCAAAGGAACTTGGTATTTCAGATGTAATGGTGGGAAAAGTATGCAAGCAATACAAAATTCCCAAGCCTTATCTTGGGTACTGGGCCAAGCTTGCACATGGTAAAAATCCTAAACAGACCGCATTGCCCAAGAATAGTAATCCTGATCTGGAAACACTGACTTTTTTTAAATATCCAGACAAAGAATCAACAACTAATGAGCCGATCCCGGAACCAGTCTACGATGACGACATTCAGTCATTGCTTGATCGTGCCGTTTCGCTTGAACCCGTCAAAGTTGCTGAGTCATTGCGAAACCCGCATCCTTTGATTGCTGCTACGGATAAGAAGATTAAACGAAATAGTATCCCATTTCATCAAAGGGTTTATGATGAGCCGCGAGATTCTCGACCTACCCTTGACATCGATGTAAGCAAGAATTGTGCATCAAGAGCATTACGGATTATGGATGCACTGGTCAAACGAATTGAAAAAATAGGCGGCTATGTCGAAGTGCGAAAAGAAAAATACAGTGAGTACAACACGCAAGCATACATTTGTTTTGGCGGCTTAGATGTAACTACAGTAAGAATGCGCGAAAAAAACAAACAGATTCGTCTGTCAGATGAAGAAAGAAAAAAGCAGTGGAAGTCAATCGATCTTCAGCCAACGGGTCTATTGATAATTGACACGGCATCATCTTCCTATGGCGGTGGATTGCTGAAGGATAGCCCTAAGCGTTATCGCATCGAAGAAGGCCTCAATGACTTTGTCATTGAATTAGTAAAGCAAGCGGGTCGCTTACGCATCAAACGTCGTGAGGAAGCAGAAGCTCGAAAACGTCGCGAAGAAGAGGAACGGATTCGTAGACAACAAGAAGAGGAATTGCGGCGGCGGCGCGAAGAACTAGCTAAAAGACAGAATGCTGAGCGAGATCGAGTCGAGAAATTGGTCGATCATGCCAATGCGTGGCGACAGAGTCGCATCATACGTAATTACCTGGAAGCTGTTTGTAATATGTTGATTGAACGAGACGGCGCGATAGCGATCGACGGCGAAGCTGCAGAATACTTGCGATGGGCGTTGCAACAGGCCGATCGGATGGACCCGCTACGACCCAATGCGCCGTCAATTTTGGATGAAAAAGTTTGATGTCGTATTGCAGGGGTGATATGTGTTGTTTTTGACGAATATTTGCGTCATTGCTTTACTGGCAGGCGTATCATCGGTTGTATTGCACTTTTATGGCAAAAAAAACTTTTTTTCAGGCATCACACTGTTCTAATTGCTTGCCGGAATATGGTTTTGTGATTTCGTATAAATGCTTAAACTGCCAATATAATGACGGTCAGTATGTCTGAGCCAAGTTTCAAATTCTGTGGACCCGACCGTGCGGCTCGTCTAAGGACTCTTCGCGACAAAATCGCACCGATCCTTGCCAACCGTGTGCACCGGCATTTTACTGATCATTCTGTTAGTCATTCAGATCGTGTTGTCCAACTCGTAGAAACGCTCTCGGATGCATTGCCGGAAGACAAGCGATTGAGAGAGGACGAGGCCTTCATCCTTTATGCCGCATGCTATACCCACGATGTTGGGATGCACAATGAACGCGCGGGAGAGCATGGTCGTTTAGCGACAGCACTGGCTGAGAGCGGGACAGCCTGGTCAGAACTATCTGACGAACGTCGTCTTGATCTTATTCGCCAGCGACACCACGAAGTATCAGCTGACATGATCATCGCAAGCCGCAGGTTCGACAGAACTGGTTACACGTTACCACCGATTGGGTTGGCGCTAGACGACTCCGACTATGCGGGTGAAATTGCCGCAGTTGCTGAGTCCCATGTGGTTGATACTGAGTCGGCCCGCTATGCGGAACTGGTCGGGACACAGAGCGGATCACGACGCCTTCGTCTGCTGTCAGCACTTCTCCGGCTCAGCGACATCCTTGATGAGGCACAGCATCGAGCACTCCGGTCACAAGCCGAAACGCTCGATCTCAACGTAGAGTCACTCATGCATTGGTGGCGACATTATTACACACGTGAAGTTTTTCTCGACATCCAACGCAACATCATTACGATTTACTTCGAGTTTCCGCAGGATCGGGGCGATGAATACGAAGGCATTATTCCCGAACTCCAGATGCCTTGGGTCCGACGCGAAGTGGATCGGCACCGTGAAGTCTTTGCCGAGAACCGCCTCGTCTGGCACGTCAACTCTGTCGTTAGGCGGGGTGCTTTCGCGACACTCGACCCGATGCCAGAGCGTGTGATGGTTCGAATGCTTCAAACGGTAGCCAAGCAAAAGGCCGAGGACGCATCAAGCAGCAAAAAAACGCTTCTTGACTATCAGGAGCAGGCCCGTTCATTCGGAAACCAGCAAATCGAAAATCTGCATGCCGCACGCGAAGAATGCGATACCAATGAGTATCTGCAAGCAATGGTACGCGCCGCGACTGATCTTCATGAGACAGGGGGTACTCTCTCGGCAATCTCACGCCTGCAATCAGCGATCCATTTCTCGACCAAGAATGGCCGATCGGCGGACACGCGCATCCATGTGGGCGCAGCCATCACACTGGGGCGACTCCTCTTAGAGCGGAGGGACAATCGCACCGCAGCGCGTGCTTTCGGGGATGCCACGGCTGCCGCGGTTTCATTGCCAGACTCAGACGAAATAAAAGCAAGCTTTTACCGGTGGCTCGCGAAGGCTAATTTCATGGCTGGTTCCTTCCCGGGTGGCCGTGAGGCTGCGGCGAATGCGCTGCGTTTGCTTCCAGAGGGCGCAGATCGTGACGATTTACAGGCAGACCTTCAGGAAGCAACCATGCTGGAAGGACTTGACCCGGAGGAAACCGCCGATGCCTAGCTCGACACATGCTGGCAGCCGCCACACTGGCAGAGAAAGTGCACGACCGAACCCCATCACACGGCAATGCGTGGCTGATGCCTACCTTTTCGCCTTCAACGGATCGATCACCTCAGCCCTCTCTCGTCTGAATGAAACATCCCATGAACCAGACCCGATCGACCGAGTACACTTGGGCTGTGCGACAACGCATCTGTTACATCTGGACGGTCAAAGTGAAGAAGCACTACGGACTCTCGAGGATGACGTCTTCCCCTTGGTCGATCAATTCGCTACGAATTTGCGAGAAGTCATCGACTACAACCGAACGATTGTCGCGACCGACTGCGGCGATTTTCCGTCACAGGCCGAAATGGAGCGACACAACTCTTTAGTCGACCGCCGCGCATCCGTAGGCTTCGAGAGTGGCGATCCCTCGAAATTACTCAACGCCGACCGCGCGGCAGCTAATGGGAAACTTTACGACGCATTGCCGATCTACACCTCGGCGTTTTACGATGCGTTCAACACCTACGACTGGTCCGCGTGGAAGCAGGCGGCTGGTCGATTAAGCGGGGCGGTCTTGCAGTTAGGTGACGTGTCGCAGGCAACCTTCTATGCATGTATATCGGAAGACGATGGCGTAGTTGACAGGATAGTGCGTCATCTCGTTGCTCGGAACGATCCAGATGTGATCGGAATCGCACTCAAGATGCTCAAGCGGAAGGCGAATCTGCAACGCCATCGCCTCATGGCATTTAAATTCGTTGCAGGTTTGGATGATGCAGTACCGGATCGTGCTGCCGACGAATGGTCGAGCCTCTGCCGGAGCTATCGATGTCAGAGCAATAGCGGGTTTCGCACCAAACCCATGTTTGATGCCGCATGGAAATTGTCATATGCGGTTGCTCCGGCGTTGTCGAGGGATGCGGCGAACCTACTTGCTGAAGATGCATTAAACCACCCGGATTGGGATTATGTGCCTTTCCGAAAACAGTGGATTCATCGAGTACTTTTTGAGACTGGTGTACACCACTCGGAATCCCTTGCTGCTCGTGTAGTTGATGTCGTGGTTCCTTGTGCTAAGCCGCCACTAGAGAACGATTTTGAATTTGCAGCGCATCTGCTTGCTAAGATATACGCGCAGCGACCTGTGTTACGTGATCAAATTCGCAATACGTTATTTCCATCAGGCGAAGTCGTCTCACCACACTTGGCACGATTGGGCCACCGCTTTGATGTCGAGATACCTCGAGATGATTTTGAGACATACATGGGTCAAGCTCACGGACTATTGGATAGCCAGATTTCCGCCGGAGGTATTTCCATGGGCCAGGACATCAATGTATTGTTGTTGATCTTCGCTCTCAAAGATCGCTTACAACAAGACCAAATCGACGGGATCGTTGGCCGAATGTTGGATTTGATCGAACATCCTCGTAACGCTAACACCAACAGGTCGCGGATGATCCATTGCACCACGTTGCTGATCGAAAATGTTGGTCTCGAGACAGGCCGCAGAGCAACACAGCTCTATGCGACGTACGCCGCCGACCATCGCGTGGACGGTCACCCACTTATTAATGCGGCTGAAGAAGAGCACCCACTGAACCCGTTTCGGATGGGTAGTGCCAGCGGCTGGCCGCAGGAAGTACGTGGCGAAGCCTTAATTGCACTCGGAGTTGCCGCGTCACAAGCCGAGATTGTTGAGGGCCTTGATCTTGAGAGCCTGTTTCGCGCCGCACTCGACGATCCTAATCCAGCCGTACGGCGTGACGCCTGTGTGGCCGTGAATCGAGCCATATCAGTTTCCTGCGACCTCCTCCGAGTCGTCCTGATTCGTGCCGCCGATCCAGCCATTGAAGTTGCAGATGTCGCCCTCCAAGTACTCGCCTACCGGAGTCAGGATGTAGCAGACTTGGCGCTGGCAGGTTCAGCATTAGCGGTCGCCAGCACCCAGGCGGGGCACGCTGATCCATCGGTGAGGGCGGCGGCCGCCAAGGTCATCGCATCGATCCGTCGTATGCCGCCATCGACGCTAACGCCTGCGGAGAATCGACAGCTTGATGCTGTGGCTGAGCGCCTTGCTACTGATGTTGCGCGTTCAGTGCGGCGAAATCTGATCGACACGGAGGTGTAACATGTGTGGTCGAGCCTCGCAGGCATGCTTTCGATGCCGTTGAAGGCGATGGCAAGGGCGAAACATGCCCCGGTTGGCCGTCAATTAAGCCGGCAACACTCGGCGAAAAAAACGAGTTTGGGAAGAAAACCTCCGCGGCACAGTAGCACAGAGGTAGCACGGGTCGAATCAGGCAAAACAGAAAACGCCGTAAACCCTTGTCAAATCAAAGCGGGCGACCGGGGTCGAACCGGCAACATTCAGCTTGGAAGGCTGACACTCTACCAATTGAGTTACGCCCGCAACTCGATCGCACATTGTAGCGTGGGGTTGCATATCTTCGCAATTCGCTGGGTTTTGTCGGAGATTTTATGGGGCTGGGCGGGAGAATTTGGCTACGGCGTGGTGGGTTACTGTTTTGCTATGGGGGTTGCGGATTGGCTGAGTGTCGGCCGGTTGTTGTGAGTGGCGGCGGTTGTGAAACGCGTGTGTCGTGGCATCGTAATATTGTGGCGTATTGGGTGTGGGGTGTGGGGGGTGGGGCGATGAGGGTATTGCACTCGAGGCGCATCGAAAATCATTGCGGCTCTATTTGTTGATGGTGATGCGTTTGGTGATGGTGTTGAGATTTTGCATCGGCATGTTTTGTGAAATTGCGAATGGTGCGATGGGGTACGGTGGAGTTGGTGTGGGGGAGTGGTCAGGGATGAATTTGCAGGCGATCGCGCAGGCGGGCGGTGGCTCGTTGGATGTGTAGGCGTTCGCAAGCTTGGCTATGCGTGCTTGGTGGGGTGGTTGGCGAGGCGGAATCCACCGAGTGCTTTTTGTGGGCAGGGGTATTGTCGTGCAGGTGTTCTTGCCAATCGAGTCCTGCGGCGATGGTGGGTTTGTTCAGGGCTGCAGCTAACAACAAAGCGAACACGATGGCAGTGGGGTGAGGCGTGTGTGGAATGTGTTCGTAGAGTTGTTCGCGTAATAAAATCGGCAGCAAGGGCACGGGTCTGGGTAAGTTGTATTGGGCAAACGGGAGCATGGCTTCGCCGGGTAAATACGTGTGCATCAGTAATGGGCGCTGGTCGGGTGGTGTGGCATGAAAACGTTCGCTCACTTCGGCCAACACTTGCGACTGGTCGCCGATTACTATGGCACAAGGTGAATCTGCATAGACATCTTTTGTGGCATAGGTGGCATCGGTGACGATGACTGAATCGGTGGTGTGTTGAGCGGTCCAGTGGTCGGTCGCGCCGGGGCCTTGTCCGAGCACGGTGATGGCTTTGACATCGGCAAACCAGTGGCGGATGACATCGACCGCATCATTAGCGGGGCTGGCTTCGGGAATTACCGGAAGTTTTACGTCGTTTTCCCAGCGATCGATGTGGCCGCGTTGCCAAAGTGGATCGGCGGTAATGTCGTCGGCGTGGCCTTCGAACGCTTTCGA
Source organism: Phycisphaerae bacterium (assembly GCA_030426385.1). GTDB lineage: Bacteria > Planctomycetota > Phycisphaerae > Phycisphaerales > Phycisphaeraceae > JAUHYI01. The sequence goes on along the minus strand of JAUHYI010000002.1, from coordinate 104,951 downwards.
GGGCTGGCCTTTCATGCGCAGGTGTCCCCAGCATTGCCCGGCATGATTGTGTTCATGCGCGACAACTTCGGCGCCGATCTGATCGGCCACGGGAATAATCCAGCCCATGCAATGGTCGCAATAATCCTCGTCGCTATGCAAATCGTTGTCGATCAAAAATCCTTTGCTGGGGCATTGCTTCATATCCCAACGCAAGGTGTTGCCCGCTTCGTCGAGGGTGAACGACCAATCGAAATGTTCGTCGACGGCGGTGCCGCACCATGTGTCATACAGGCCGCGCAAACCGTCGGTCATTCCGGCATCGGTGTAATGCTGTTGGGCAATACTGATATCCGCCCACAATTTGTGAACGGCGTCGATGTCTTTATGTTTGCGCACGTAACCGAACGACCAGTCGTAATACCCGCAAAAATCCTGGCAACCTAACATCAGGCACCTCCTGTGACAGAAATTTTGACGAACCGTTGTTGGCATGCGCCCATCCCGCCGGTGCGTTCAAATCGGAAGCCTGCGGCCTGGGCTTGTGCACCGCAGACATGGTCGCAGTGTTCGCAGTAGTAGGGCACGATGTCGCGATTGTGCTGGCGCAAGTGATGGATCGCTGGGCAGACGTGAATGTCGAGGGTGACAGCGTCGTCGGTGGTGGTGACGTCGACGTCGGCATTGGGTTCGCGATCAAAGTAGTCACGCCAATCGTCGGCGATGGTTGGGATGCCACCCGCTTGCCAGCGCATGTTGCGTTCGTGGTAATAATCTCGGCCGAGGTTTTGCCAGTAATCGATCAACGTGGCTTTGCCGAAATGATCGTGGATGTGTTGGAAGACGACGTTGACACCGAAATAAAAATCAGGGGCAGACATGCGCGTTCTCCGGGCGTTGGGTGGGGAATTGATTGGGGTGTGGGCGTGGATGGCGGGGCACGATGGGCGTGTGGAACAGGTTTGAGTGTGCCGGGGTTGCAATGTTTACAAATGTTATATATAAACAATTATGAACATTTCAGCAAATCCCAATCTCGAGCCCGATTTGGATAATTCCTCGGCGTCGGCAGTATCCGGAGCCCTCAGCCCGGATGTTCGCCGTGAACAGGTGTTACGTTTGTTGGCTGATCAGCCTGAATATTCGGTGGATGCTCTGGCTGAATATTTCGGGGTCAGTGGCATGACCATCCGTCGTGATTTGCAGGAATTGACCGCGACGGGGCAGATCGTTCGCACGCATGGCGGAGCGGTTCTGGCGGATCATGTGAGTTTTGAATTTCGATTTTTGGAACGCACGGATCGTTGTCCACGTGAGAAGGAACAGGTCGCGCGGTTAGCGGCCACATTGGTGAAGCCGGGCCAATCGGTGTTACTCGATTCGGGAACAACGACGTTGGCGATCGCGCGAGCGCTGCGTGATGTGCCGGGAGTGACCGTGGCCACGACATCATTGCCGATCGCGTCGGTGTTGTATGGCAGTCGTGATACCGAAGTGATTTTGTTGGGCGGTGCCTTGCGTAAAGATTCGCCTGACCTGGTGGGTGTGTTCACGGAATACTGTTTGGAAATGTTGCAAGCGGACATGGCGTTTATCGGTGCCGACGCGGTGGATGAGAAAGGGAACATCTATAACCGTTCGCCTGAGCTGGGTCAGTTGTTGCGACGAATGCCTCAGGCGGTGAAAAAAGTTTACGCGGTGGCCGACCACACAAAGATCGGCCAAACCGAGTTGATTCGTTTTGGTCAAGTCGCGAAATGGGAAGCGCTGATTACGGATGCGGGCCTGGATCGCAAGTTGCGTCGCAAGTTGGAGCGGGCAGGGGTCAACGTGTTACAGGCTGATGCTGATCAATAGACATCATGGTGATGTTGCATGGGTAGGGTTGCGGGTTCGTGTGAATAGCTGAAATAGCTGGGGTGAAAGGTTGATGTTTTGTATCACGGTTTAACATTGAAGCGTCCGATTTTTGAAATCGGTTTAAAGGGCTATTTGCATGGCCAAGCCGCGGTGCAATTGGCGCGTGAAGCAGATCGGATCTGTCGGGCAACGGGCGTCACGGTGATTTATGATCCGCAATGCGTGGACATTCCTGCGGTAGCTCGGGAGACGAACGACATTCTGGTGTTTGCTCAGCACATGGATGCGGTGACGGTGGGGCGCGGAGCCGGTGCGGTGTTGCCCGAAGCGATCAAGGAAGCTGGGGCGGTTGGCGTGATGCTCAATCATTGCGAACGCCCGCTCACCTTGGCGCAAATCAGCCAGACGATTCAACGAGCCGATGAGGTTGGGTTGGCCACGATGGTGTGTGCCGATTCACCGCAAGAAGCCGCCGCGATCGCGCAGCTAGCGCCCAATATTATTCTTGCTGAACCCCCAGCCTTGATCGGCAGTTCCGGCGACGTGATGGATCAGATGCGGCCGTTCGTGCGGGATACATTGCAGTGGGTCAAACAGATCAATCCGGACATCGCTGTGATGTGCAGTGCGGGGATTAAGACTGCCGAGGATGTCAGCGCGATGATGGCCCTGGGTGTTGATGCGACCGGTTCATCGAGTGGCATTCTCAAAGCGCCGGACCCGGTGGCGGTGATGGAAGCGATGATTCACGCGATGAGAGATTCGATTTCGTAACGCATCGTGGGTGATGTTTAAAACCTGCGATTAAATTTATATCTGGAACGCAAAGTAAAAGGGTAATACACATGACCGTTTATCACCACGCTGAAAAAATTCATAGTCCGTTGCACAAGCCGATGTTTCACGATGTGACCGCGACGGCTCGTGAGGTGGTCGAACGATCCGGTGTGCGCGCTGGCATGATCAATGTCTATTCGCAGCACACCACCTGTAGCATCATCATTCAAGAAGAAGCACACGACGCGCTGCATGATGGCACGAAATATTTATTGCAGGACATGCTCAATCGCATGGAGGAATTGATGCCGACCTGTCGTCACGAAGGGCAATATTTGCATCCTGGGCCTGAGCATCTTGATCACGCGGTGAACAATCTGGATGAGCAGGCGGTGTGGAGCATGAACACCGACGCGCATTTGCGATCGTGCCTGATCGGGCGATCGGAAACCATTCCGATTATTGATGGCCAGATCGAATTGGGTGAGTTTGGTTTGATTTATTTTGCGGATTTCGACGCAGTGCGTCCGCGCGATCGTCGGGTGCATTTCCAAGTGGTGGGTGAGTAAAGCGCACTAGATTTTTGCGATCCACACCTGCACCGGCTCGGGGCCTGACTTGAGTAACAGGTCGGGCTGATGCGTTTTGGTTTTCTGGAAATGGGCCGCTTGCAGGCATTGTTGTTTGTGATGATCGCGATCAGCTACCGTGATTTCCAGATGGCGGATGTCTCGGTCGGCGGCGGCGGTGAGCAGCTCTTCGAGCAATGACTGGGCCGTGTCTTCGTAGTGATCATGCACGACAAAATCGAGTTGTGCCGTGTGTTGTTGTGCGGGCGATGGGCCGGGTGTGATCGTGCCGAAGCCGAGGATGCGATTGGGCGCGTCACCGATCAGGACGCGAAACACACCATCACGGCTGCGCACGGCCTCATGGATGACGGGAAAATTTGAAACGCACCGTTGCAGGGTGACATGATTGCCACTGATCAGGCCGCGTGCATAATCGAGTGTGATCGATTGGATAGGCTGCGCTGCGAAACATGCTAGCGCAGGCAGGTCGCCCCACTGTGCGTCGCGCGATGTGGTTGGTTGGCCGGGTGTGAAAAAATCGTGTTCGGGTTGTGGGTCGCTATTGTTGGTGCGGCGCATGACGCTGCCGTTGTGCCAATGAAACCCGCAGCGTTCGTAGACGCAACGCGGTTTGGGCGTGGTGCCTAGATAGATCACACGACAGCCAGATTTGAACGCCAGACCAGCCGCGATATTCACGAGATGTTCAGCAACGCCCAGCCGACGATACGATGGATGCGTGATCACATTGCCGATGGTGGCGACCTCGGGTTGATCGCGAGCCAGGCATACGCTGGCCGCGCCGACCGGTTCGCCGTTTACGCGACCGATCACGTTATGAATCGTGAGCGTGTCGGCATAGTCACCCCACATGGACTCGAGCCAATCGTAATCGGTGCGTGTCCATGCGGTGCGTAACAGACTGATCAGTTCTAGTTGTGGCCTGCCGAGCATGGGGCAGGTTGAAACGTTGACGTTCATCGTGCGTTGGTCGTTGAGCACGATCGGCGTGGTGGCAATCGGAAGGGCCGGTGCGTTGGTCGTCATGATGATGCGGTTTCCATTTTGTCGCTTAGCAAAGGGTCGCCGGTGCGTTGGCCCCATGCGTCGAGTCGGTCGGCGAGCATCTGCTGCGTGTTTTTCGTAGCGGGTTGGCCCGCGAGGTTGTGCCGTTCGCCCGGATCGCGGTCGAGTTTGAAAAGCTCCACCTGGCCGTCGGCGTGATAGACATACTTCCAAGGCCCGCGTTTGATGCAACGCCAGTTTTCCACGCCTTGCCATGCTTCTTGGGCCGGAGCTTTGTTGTACTGACAGAAAATGTCGCGCGGTTCTGCCTCTGATGTTGGTTCGAGTTTTGATTCACTCGTCGAACCAGTCAGATGCGGCAACAGATTCGTGCCTTCCATTTGCAGCGGCGCGGGATCGATACCCGCCGCGGCCAGCAAAGTCGGCGTCACATCGATCAGGCTCGCGTCCATCGACAAGCGTGTGTTGGGATCGATCACGCCGGGCCAGGACATCGCCATGGGTACGCGTAGCGCTTCGTCATACGGGCACATTTTTTGCCACAGTCCATGTTGGCCAAGCATCTCGCCGTGATCGGAAAGCAACACGACCAGCGCGTTGTCGAGCAGGCCGCGCGCCGCGCAAGCGTCAAGATATTCCTGAATCAAGTGATCGATGTATGTGACATAGCCCCAGTACACCGCGATTGATTTTCGCCAGGCATCAAAGTCGCGGCCCCATGCGTTACGAACACGCGCGAAATAACTATCCGGCAAAAAATTCGGACACGCGTCATTCATCGCCCAGTTGTCAGGCTCAGGAATGCTTGCAGGATCGTACATGTCGTAATAATGTTGGGGCACAATCAAAGGCGGATGCGGGCCTTCAAAACTCAACACCGAATACAACGGCTTGCTTGCATCGCGTTGATCCAGATCCGCGGTCGCCTGTTCGAGCGTCCACCGGTTGTGCTCTTTGTCTTCGGGAATATCGAGTACGCCGGGCTGGGGCACACTCATGTGTGGCTCTAGTTTTGATCGATACGGTGCACTGCGTTTGGGGTCGTGAAACACAAACCCGTCGGGAATGCCCTGGTCGAGACACCACTGTGTGTAATCGTGATTGTCGTGCGCTGTCGCGGCGGTGCGATCGTGATATTGCTCAGCATTATCAGGGCCAAGGTGCCACTTGCCGGTGAAACTGGTGTCGTAACCAGCCTGACGCAGGTGGTGCGCGATCGGCGGTTTATTGATCGACAGTGCGCCGGTACCGCCGTCGAGTTTGTTGTAGAGAAAACCAATCGTGGGCATGCCTGCCTGTTGTGGTTGATAGCCGGTGAAGATCGACGCCCGCGCTGGCGAACAGATCGGACTGGTGGTGCGCACGTTGTCGCAAAAGGCACCAGCCCGTGCAATGCGATCCCAGGTCGGCGTCTGGCAGGCCGTTCGGCCCAGCATGCTGATCGTGTCGAGGCGTTGGTTGTCGGTGAGGACCACGATAATGTTGGGCGGCGTGTCCGATGAACGCGGAGAGTCGTTGGGCATGGTTGATTTCTGCAGTTGGAGAGTCAGTGTGACTGATGAAGCAGGAAAATACGATTATGTGTGGTGTGGGGGGCGGTGGGTTATTTACGCATGACCGTGGAGCCGGATGGCAGCGTGCTGCTCGCGACAGCGGCAAAAACGTTCTCCGCATTGAGAGCTGCGACGTGGCCATCGGCAAACAAAAGATTGGCGGCGCCGAGATGGTTTTCATAGCCGATGCGTAAGTCTAATTCCGGGCGACCAGCCAGATGACTTACCGAGTGTGTGACCAACGGTCCGCCGCCGCAGGCCAAAAACAAATTGCGGGAAGGCTCGGTGATTCGACGTAAAGCAAGCGGGTTTCGATACAGAAAAATATCGCTGTTGTGTACATAGCTGGTCATATAACCGCGAGCGATCATGACGCTATCGACCCAAAAAATCCGAGGCGATGGAAACAGCGGGGCACGCGTACAGAAGGTGTAGTCCGCAAAGTCAGTCCAACTATATGAAGCGAAATTGGCTGTGGGATTGACTTGTCGAATCAGCATCTCTTCCCACGTGGGTGTGAACGGGTAGGGCGAAAATCCGCTGACGGCTGCGCCCATCGGTAAAAAACCTTCTTGCTCGAATGCGTATTGGTTAAGTCCGAAGCCCAGCATGCGCAAGCGTGATGCACAATCAATACGGTGAACGCCTTCACGCGAATTTTTCAGCACGGGTAACAACAGGCTGATCATGACCGCGATGATCGAAATGACCACCAGCAATTCAATCAGCGTGAAAGCCCTGCGTGCCTGAGCGTTCCTGGTTGGTGTCATCAGCGGTACCTTTCGAAGTCACGCCGGGTAAATGACAGCGTGACATGGTGCCTGGGTGCGATTGATCGCATGCCTCTGATTGAGTTGCGTCTATACCTTGCCTCTGCCTGTTGCGTCCATCTATTACGGCTATCTATTTACGGCTATCTATTTAGATCCATCGTGCGAGTCGGGCGGTGTCTCAAGTTCGCGTGGGGCTGGTCCTGTGAATTGGGGTTGCGTTATGCGGGTCGTTCGTCTTGACATTGCGTGAGTGCGTGGATTGGTTGATGTGAATCGTGGGGGCGAGGGTCGCATGAACCGTATCGAGTCAATTAATTCTATAATTTTTAATATAATCAAGTTGATTCGAGTTAATCGATGGGTTATTTTACACCCCACATGGCCCCCACGCAACCCCCCCCACGCCCCCCCTCCCACACACCCACCCACACCACCCACACACAAACACGCTTTCCTCCACTCCTCGCCAATATCCTGCCCACATCGCCGCAACCTTGCCCCGAGCCATGCCTCCGACCTGTAGCCCACATTCACACCAACCCGTAGAGCTCCGTATTCATTCACACGTACAAAATAAAACACACCAACAACACACCAACAACACACCAACAACGCGCCAAGAAAGCGCAGAGAAAAGTGGGGGGGTGGGGGGGGATTATGAAAAATTTACAACCTTATAAATACATTCTTCGTTACTTGATTGACCCAGCATTTCATGCGGATGACCGTATTGATGAGTTGGTCGATTTCTGTCAGGCCAGTCGCATTGGCGAGGTGATGTTATTCATCACTGCCGAGGAGCTTAGCGCGGGGCACCCGACGCGCGCGGAGTGGGAGGCTTATGCCGAATTAGGCAAGTCGCTCAGTCGCAGGCTTGGCGAGGTAGGGGTCGACCTGAGTCTTAATCCGTGGAGCACGCTCTATCATGATCCGCGGGGCCGTATTTTGCGTGAGGGTCAATCGTTTCAATGCATGGTGGGTGAGTCGGGGTATACAAGTCCGTTGAATGCATGTCCATTATGTCCTGCGTGGCAGCAATGGTTGAGCGAATCGTTTGCGTATCTCGCTCGAGAGATTAAGCCGGTCGCCATTTGGGTTGAGGACGATTGGCGTTTGCATAATCATGGCCCGCAGTTGGGGTGGGGGGGGTGCTTCTGTTCATTGCATTTGCAACGCCTGGCCAAAAGCGTGGGCGCACCTGAGGAATCGGTGACACGTGAGACGGTGTTGCAACATGTATTAGCGCCGGGGTCGCCGCATCCGTGGCGCGCGAAATGGCTGGAAATATCCCGCGATTCCATGTTGGAACCAGCACGCAAGCTTCGTCATGCGATAGCTGAAGCCTGTCCCAGCACGCGCATCGGATTGATGAGCTCCGCGCCCGATACGCATAGCGTGGAAGATCGCGATTGGCATGCGTTGCAGGATGCGTTTGGGACGACGCCCGCATTTTTAACGCGGCCGAACATGCCCCCATACTCGGAAGCGACGCCGTTGACCGCCACGCCGTCGAATACACGGCACACTCTGGCGAATCTCAAACGTCCTATCGAAGTGTATCCCGAATTGGAATGTGCGCCACGCAATGGACCTTACAGCAAGTCAGCCGCGTACTGCGTGTGGCAATGTTATCACGCCGCGTCGCTAGGCAGCCAGGGCATTACGATTAATCATTACGACATGATGGGCAATGGCATCGCGCTTGATCCGAAGTTGGGCGAAGCCTTAAGCCAACACAAAGATCGCCTGGACGCATTGACCGCATTGCAGATCGATGATCAAAATGCCCAGGGGTTGCAGGTGTTGTTCAGCCCGCGAGTCGCGCGCTTCCGACATCATGAACGCGCGAGTGGTTTATTCGGCCTCATAAATTCGTCGCTTAGTTGGTGTCAGGCATCGTACATTCTGGGAATCGCACACGGCTTGGTGGATGATGTGCCATCGAATCATGCGGCTGACGGCGCTGCGCCGATGGCTGTGAGTGATCAAACATTGCGCGCGTTTGATGATGATGCCATTCGGCGTTTACTGTCAGGCCCGGTTTTGCTCGATGCGGTCAGCGTGGAAATTCTCCTGCAACGCGGATTTGGTGACATGATCGGCGTGGCGTCGGCGTCATGGCAAATGCTCGATGAAGTGGGGTATTCATACGAACAAATTCGCGAAGACGATTCGGCTGTTTATGGTTTGTGTTCGCCCCGCATGACTGCGCAAACGTGTTCCACGCGGCTCTTAGCCATGCAGGTTACCGATGTCAGCGAGGTTCGCACGGACATTCGACGGGCGGACCATACCCGATGTTTTCCCGGGATGGTGGTGCATCGCAATGCCCAGGGCGGACGCGTCGCGATGATCGCCTATCCCTTCGATGGTGGGTATCAAACGGACGTGTCTTTTTACACGGTGTTTCGTCGGCGATTGCTGCAGCGCCTGCTGTTCGAGTTTTCACCGAAAGCCAACTTGATGACGTGCGATAGTCACCCGATGCACGTCTATCGTGTGCCCACGTCAAATGGTTTGTTGATGGCGTTGTTTAATCCGAACTATGATCCGGTACAGCACCCGGTTTTGTCTGTACCCACCGGGCAACTTGATTCACTGTTGATGTATCACCTGGATGCAAAAGGACAATGGCGAACGGTATCCTGTCAAGTTGTCGAACATGGTGATCGCGATGATTACATCGTTCCGTTCACGCTTCATGCACTCGAAGCTTGCTTCTTATTGGCGAAGAAGGTTTGACCATCATGGCACAATCCTGCGTCGAATTATTGCAAGCGATGATTGGGTTTGACACGGTCAATCGTCACGACAGAGGCTACGTGGGCCGCATGAGCAACACGAAAAAACTGGCGACCTATCTTGAGCAAGTGGCGAACGGTTGGGGTTTAAGCACGCAACGATTATCTGGTTTGTCCATTGACAGCGATGAATTCAACCTGTTGGTGTATGTTGAAAATGATCCCGACAAGCCGTGGTTGTTATTCGATAGTCACATGGACACGGTGGCAGTCGAGGGCATGACGATCGAGCCGTTTGCGGGCGTGGTCGAGGGCGATCGCATCTACGGCCGCGGGGCTTGCGATACCAAGGGGACGGGCGCGGCGATGTTGTGGGCACTCAAGCGATTTGCCCAAGTGTCTGATGTTGCGACCAAAGCAGGGCATCACAAGCATTGCCAGGGCCATGGCAATGTCGCGATTCTTTTCACCGTCGACGAGGAACATGGGAAGACCGGCGTGCGTGCGTTTGTGGATACACAAATGCACACATTGCATTGGCGGCCATCGGCGGTGGTGGTGGGTGAGCCGACCCAGATGCGCATTGTTTCAGCCACCGGCGGGGTGGTGCGCTGGCGCATTCGAACGCATGGCGTGGCTGCGCATTCATCGGATCCCACGCAGGGAAGATCAGCGATTCACGCGATGATGCAGGTGATAGACGCGATTGAAAAACACTATATTGCCAGGCTCGAAGCGCATCATCCGCTGGTGGGAAAAGCATGTGCCAGTATCAATCAAATTGCGGGCGGCTCTCAGATCAACATTATTCCCGAGACCTGTGATATTCGCATTGATCGCCGTGTGGTGCCGGGCGAAAATCCCAATCACGTGATCAGCCAAGTCGAAGCAGTGCTCGATACCTTGCGTCAACGTGATACGAATTTGCAGGTCGAACAGGGCGAAGCGTTTATCGATCCGCCGTTGCATCCGCGTTTGTCGGAAGCGATGGTCAAGCATGTCGGTGCGCTGTTGGCTGAACATGACATCAATCACACGGCCAGCGGTGCGACGTATGGCACCAATGCGAGTACGTACAGCGAAGCAGGAATTCCCGCGATCGTGTGGGGGCCGGGTGATATTCGACAAGCCCACGCGGCGGACGAATGGCTAGCGTTGGATCAATTACACCTGGGGGAAAAGTTGTACTTTGACCTGATGTGCCGAACGTGTCATCTCGATGTTGCACAAGGGGCCAAGCGATGAACGCGAATAGTAAACCGAATGCCAACGTGAAATCCAAGGCGAATGCGAATTCGAAAGTTGGTAACGCCACGCTTGAGCATGCGACGACGAAGCGAGTTGCGTTCGAGCCAGTTCGCGTGGGCGTGGTTGGGTTGGGCGCATTTGGACGATTGCATGCACAGACGTTGCACGGCATGGTGGAGACGGAACTGGTCGCATTGGTTGATCCCGATGTGCAGGCATTGCAGCGCACACAAGCGGAACTGGCGGCGATCCCCAATATCAAGGGTTGGCAGGACCTTGAACGAGCGGTGCAAGAATCGAATGCCCAAGCGTGGGTGATTGCCTCGAGCACCGCGAGCCATGTGGATATCGCGGAGCTTCTGTTGTCTGCGGGGAAGCATGTTCTGGTGGAAAAACCGCTGGCGATGAATGCGGCTGACGCGGCGCGACTGGAACCATTGCTGGTCAAGGATGAAAATTATTCACGACTGATGATGGGGCATCTCGTGTTGTTTGGCAGTGAATTTCAAGGGTTGCAACAAGAAGCGGAAAAGCGAGGTCCACTGAGTTTTATTGAAAGCGTACGGCATCGGCCCGCGACGATGCGCACGTTGTATCCCGGCGAATCACCGTTGCGATTGTTGATGGTTCACGATCTATATATGACGCAGGTTTTGATGCGTGGTGCTGAGCCAGTGCAGATGTCTGCGATGCAACGTTTCCATCGCGAAGGTGGTGTTGATCTGGTGCAGGTGTGGTTGTCGTGGGAGAGCGGTGAGTCCGCATCGCTTACCGCGTCATTTCTCACGCCGCCGGGCATGCCCAGTGATGGGTTTGATCGCCTGGAAATTTTTGGTCAGGGATGGGCTGCACGCATGTATGCGAATCCTAGGCCGATTGAAGTGTGGGATGATCGTGCGCGTTGGCCGCAAACTTTGGAGATTCATTGTCACCGCGATATTCCCAGCGGTGCGTTGGTCAATGAGTTGCGATGTTTTTGTCACGTGGTGCGTGGCACGGGCGCGGTGCCACGCGGGGCAGACTATGCCGATGCGATGCAATTGATGCGTTGGATGGATCGGCTGGAAGAACAACTCGCGATTCAAGGGGGATCCGTGTGAACGAAAAGTGTGAGCGATGGGACGCACACATCCATCTGTTCGAGGCTGGTTATGAGAACCGATCGCTATCCGAGCGCATCGATGTGTCAGCGGATGAGATCGATCACTACCGAACCTTAATGCAACAGCATGGCGTGAAAGGAGCATTGGTGGTTGGCTATGATGGCGAGTCGTGGTGCGCGGATAACAATCGATATCTGCAGCGCATCGCAGGTCAACATGATTGGCTGTATCCAGTTGCCTACGTAGGGGCGATTGAGCAGTTTACACTGGCACGACTCGAACAGTACCACGCGGCGTCATTCGTTGGATTGAGTTTTTATCTGTTCGACCAGACGCAGTTGGATAAATTGCAACAGGTGCCTGACGAAATTTGGCAATGGTTATGCGAGCGGCATTGGTTGATCAGCGTCAACGGGAAAGCAAAGGCTTGGCGTACTTGGATTGACATTTTGGAACGGCACCCTGCCTTGCGATTGGTGATTTCGCATCTGGGTTTGCCGCCGCAGGCCGACACACAACTGAATCAATCGCTCGCGAGGCAGCGACTCGCAGCCGTGTTGGCGTTGGCGTCATATCCACAAATACACGTAAAAACCAGTGGTTTTTACGCATTGGTTGAGCCGGGATGTTCGCATCAGTCCGCATGGCCGTATGTCGAATTGATTGCAGAAGCCTATGGCGTGGATCGCTTGTTGTGGGGATCGGATTACAGTCCGCATCTTGATTTTGTATCCCATGAGAAAACGATTACAGTGATCACAGACGTGCCGTTTTTCAATCGTGATGCAATCGCAAAGGTCATGGGCGGTAATCTCAAACAGTTGTTGGCGAGCGTTTCGCGGCATAAAACATAAACCCAAAACATACAAATCGAATAACTCAATAATTCTATTTTGATCGCGTGTGTGATCGTTGACTCGTTTTAATTTTCTAAGCAGGGATAGATGCATCATGTCTGAAATACAAACGCTACCGATGGCCAATGCCGATTTGCCGTTAGCCCGCGCGGCTGTTCATGGGGGATTGGTTTATGTCTCGGGTCAAGTTGGTTTTAAGCCCGGAACCACCACGCCGATTGCCGAAGATGTGGCTGGCCAAGCCCGCGAAATTTTTCGATTGATTGATGAAATTTTATCTGCAGCAGGTAGTCATAAAAATCGATTGGTAATGACGCGCATTTATCTGACGCAAGTGAAACGTGATTTTCCGGCGATGAATGAAGTGTATGCGCAATGGCTGGGTGGTCATCGACCTGCGCGAACAACGGTTGGTGTTGAACTGGCTATTGATGGGTTGTTGGTCGAAGTTGATTGCATCGCAGCGGTCGGCGAATAAGCGAATCGCTAAACCATTCACACGAATCGGAGATATGTTTGTGATTACCGACGAATCCAGGTTGCGAGATTTTCCTTCGCTGGCTGAAAAAACCTATCTAAATACGGCTGCGGAAGGCATACCGCCTCGTAGTGTGTTGGATGCGCTGCATCAGTATGCGACGGATATTGAATTGGGTTACGACGGTCGCGCACGCCATGATGTGCAATGGTCACAGGCCAAGGCGCAGGTGGCTGGTGCGTATGGTTTGACGCCGGATGAAGTCACGATTTGTTCCTGTTCGTCCGAAGCTTATAACATGGCCGCGATGGCGTTGCATTTACAAGCGGGCGATGAGGTTGTGATTAACGATCTGGATTTTCCCGCGGGGGCGACGCCGTGGTTGTCGCCGACGTGCCCGGCGACCGTGAAAGTTTGGCGTCATCGTGTGGGTAAATTGCATGTGGATGATCTGGTGCCATTGTTAAGCACGCGCACGCGATTGGTCACGACATCACTGGTGAGTTTTCTCAATGGTTTTCGCGTGTCGCTTAAGCCGATGGTTGAGATGATTCGGAAAAACTCCTCGGCTTTGATTGCAGTCGATGTGACGCAGGCATTGGGACGCATACCGCTGCAACTTGATGATGTGGACTTGATCATCAGTTCGACACACAAATGGATTCTGGCCAGTCACGGCGGCGGGCTGGTTGCTATTCCTGCGGACAAAGCCGAGGCATGGACCACGCATGCGGGCGGTTGGTTCAATCAACAAAACGCGTTTGATGCCGACCGTTTTGAGCGTGCGATCAATAAGCCCGGCGCGGGAAGTTTTACGCCGGGCATGCCTAACTATCCTGCGGTCTATGCGATCAATGCGGGATTGAACTACATCACATCGGTAGGTGTGTCGGCGATTGATGCGCATTGTCGGCCGTTGGTTGATGCGTGTTACGACGGCCTAAGAAAAATGCCGGTGCAGATGATGACCTCGGATAATCCAGATGAACGTGCGGGCATTATTGCGTTTCAATATCCGGATGCCGAATCGGTGTTTCAAAAATTGCACGCGCAGAATATTCACATGCATCACCACGCGGGGCGCCTGCGTGTGGCGATTCATGGTTACAACACGGCTGCGGATATCGATAAATTTCTCAAGGCCATCCATGCGTTGATCGCGTCATGACATGGCAACAAATAAAAAACGTGGGCGCCTCAAACATATTCGATACCGATCAGTCGTTCCAATCCAGTGCAATAGTCATCAGTTGTTCGGTGCGATCGGTCAGGCGTTGGTAGGCCCGCGGTGCGTCGCGAGCTGGCATCACATCGGTAATCAAAGGTCGTAAACGAATGCGATCACTCGCCAGCAGATCGATGATCGTTTTGCCGTCGGTTTGATGGGTGCACAAGTGGCCAACGGTATCGACTGGTGCGCGGATTGACTCGTGGGCACCCACGATCGTGATACCTTTTTTGTGGACATCGCGATAAAAATCAACTTGTGGTGTACACCCTCGGCTCGAACCGAGCAAGACCACGCGACCCAGGCGGCCAGTTATCGCTAGAGCATCATTGACCACTGAGGGCACGCCGGTGGCTTCGATGACGATCGGTGCATTGAATGATTTGGGAAGCTGATCGGCGCTGGGAATCACCATGTCAAAAGCGCATTGCTCGGCACATGCCCGTCGCCAGTCGACCGGATCAATGCCGATGACTTTGGTGGCACCTGCGGCGCGTGCCAGTTGTCCTGCAAGGTTGCCGATGACGCCGAGGCCGAACACCACGACTGTTTCGCCCATTTGAATCTGTGCTTTGCGCACGCCTTGGATGGCGATCGAACCCAAGCGATAGGCCGAGGCTTCGAGGGGATCGATTGATTCGGGCATCGCGATGCAAGCGACCGGATCGAGATTTTCCACGGCACTATGTGGCATCATGGCTGCGACAGTTTGTCCCACATGCCAATGACTGACTTGCGTGCCGACCTCGATCACCCGTGCGCTGGCGGTGTAGCCGGAACTCACGGGAAATTCGCCAGGCGTGTTGGCCTGGGCGTGTAGAAAGGCAAGCTCGGTGCCCGGCGAAATGGTGGAGTATGTGGTGGCCACACAAATTTCGTGGGCACCGCATGCGGGTAAATCGGCGTGTTCAATTTCAACGAACCCGGGTTGGGTAAATTGCACTCGTGATGTGTGGTGTATCGTTTCACAAGTCGGTTGGTTTTGTGGGGAAGGATTCATAGTCATTGAATACCCGTTGGCAATATGTTTTTCAGAAAGGTTGATGCGCACAGAATTCGCGCCGAACGGTTTGGCCGGTCACAAGCGGTGGTCATTGGATGTGATGCGTGGTGTGTTTGTGCGGTTTATTCAGCCGGTGTTGCCGGGGATCAGCTTGGGCGCGATGGCCACGCTTAAATCCGGAACCGGTTTGCCTGCGGCGAGCAGTTCGATCATGTCGATGGCGGCGACGGCTAATTCCTGGGGATCGAACTGGAGTTGGGTGACGACTTGATGGCCGGGGAAATCCACGCCCTTGATGCCCATGGCGATGAGTTTGATGTCATCGCCGAAGCGCACGCCCATATCCATCGCAGCCCATAGCACGCCGCGCGCGACCATGTCGTCATCAAGCACGATTGCATCGGGGCGATTGGGCAGTCGCCAGAATTCGCGAAACATCTCAGCGCCTAATTGCTCGGTGATCGGCGGCGAATGAAATCGTATCCAGTCATTGTGATGTTGCAGGCCGGCCGCTTCGGTGGCGGTGATGAACTGTTCTTTGCGATTGCCCGGGGCCTTGAGCATGGATGGATGATCGACAATAAAAGCGCCGACTGTTTTGCATTGCGTGTCAACCAGATGATGCATCGCGGCTTCGTAAAAAAGTTCCGTGGAAAACGAAACGTTGGGCGTGCCCCCGGGTGAGTTGAGATACATCGTTGGTAGGCCCAGTTGATTCAGTTGCTCGCTGATCTGGGCCGTGCGGTAAAGACTGACCACGCCACGCACATCACGGCTTACATCAGGGTCCATCAAATCGAGTATTCCCGCCGTTGTTTTCGCTGTATTTCCAGGCCGATCCTGTGCGGTGAATTGGTTGGAGTTGCTAGCGATTCCAGTTATGGCAGTGTCGGCGTTTTGATCTCCGAGGCTATTGGTGCTTGCGGTATCTGTGACGCCCGCGCCTACCAATGCCGATGGTTTACGCGCAGGAACCTGTACGACATGAATTTTGCCGTACCAACATTCGTGATCATTAAGATGGTCGAGCAAGGCTGATGCACACGCACGATACGATGGGCTGCCGCCGTCTTCGCGCAGCACCGCGTCGGAGATGACCAACGCGATCTGTCCGGTGCGCTGCTGGGAAACGGCGAGCGTGCCTCGGCCAGTTTTGCGGCTGACCATGCCTTCTTCGACGAGCAAACGCATCGCATGCACCACGGTGGCGCGGCTGACGCGGTATTGCTCGATCAGTTCGTTATCCGTGGGCAGACGCTTGCCCGAGGACCAATCGTTGTCGCTGGCCAAGCGTCGTCGAAGTTGGTCAGCCAACCAGACATATTTTCGTGGCGTCTTGATTTTGCTCATGGCATGGGTCAAATCTAAATCAACGAAGTTGGCAATGCTGGCGTAGTGCGATCGAGAATCGTCGGTTGTCAAAGTCGGCCGTCATTCAGACCTTGCACGAAACAAGCTATGGCTCCATAGCGATTCCATGGCTACGCTATTGTATGGTTTCTTAAAATATTCGAACGTCAGGCAAAGTGCCAATCAGTCATGCCCGCACCGAATCGTGATCCTGACGTTTGCTTCGGGCAATTAAGATCAGGCCGATCGACAGCAGGCCCAGCGATGAGGGTTCTGGTACGAGGAAAAAATTGTTTGATTCGCCCGGGCCTAACAGTTCATTGGTCACCGCGAAGCTATCGATCCAGCCTTGAAAGTGTTGGTTCTGGCTGAATGCGCCCAAGCTTGGTCCCGAGTCAGCGGAGAGGATAATCTCGTTGACCCCGAAGTTCACGTTGATGGTATCTACCAGTGTGCCGTCCAGATAAATTTTCAATTGATTGTTGTCGGTGTCGGCTGCCAGAGCGATATGTTGGAATTCGTTGGTTTTCAAAACGAGATTTGTTTCGGCATTGACGTAGGCCTGATTGGGTGAGTTGTATTCGAAATACACGGAGCCGGTGTTAGCTGTGGTGCTTGGGTTGTTGTAATAAAGATTGAACCGGTCCGCGCCGGTGCCGTCGGTGGCTTCGAAAATATATTGCCGATTGGCACCCGTGGATGGTGTGTACAAGGGCGTGTCAGACGACGCGGGCATGACGACCATTTCGATGGTGGTGGGGCCGGTCACGGCACCATGACTGAGTGTCAGGCTGTTGAGCGAATAGGTTCGCCAATAGCCACTGCCTTGGCCGAGGATGCGCAGGGCGACGTTGCCC
This sequence comes from Phycisphaerae bacterium, assembly GCA_030426385.1. Lineage (GTDB taxonomy): Bacteria > Planctomycetota > Phycisphaerae > Phycisphaerales > Phycisphaeraceae > JAUHYI01. The sequence continues at coordinate 87,546 of JAUHYI010000002.1, read as the reverse complement.
ACCGTGCCGGGTCCAAGATTGCCGCCGGTTGGCAGTTGTGAGGTTTCGGAGTGACGCAAGCGTGATTGAGTCTCGGCGTTTTTGGCGGGCAACACGGCGTCGCCAGGCGTTTCGGCATAAAACCCGTCGGCCTCGAGGATGTATCCCTGGTTGGCGTCGATGTTGTCGCCGATGGGGCGGTACAGCGCTGCGGTGTCTGTGGGTCGCGCCGGATTGGCGATGAAGGGGGCGGCTTCAAAATTGACATACCACAGCGGGTCGGCCGAGGCCGGGCTGGCGGTGATCGCGATAGCGGCGGCCCATGCAACGGCGAGGGTGAAAACAGAATATTTCATCTTTCATCTCCTATGTGGATATGCGGGCAACAGTCGTGTTTCCCTGGTTTCTAGTGCGAGCGGCGAGAGTGGTCGTTGGTGATAGGCAATGGCAACGGTCGGTTTTGGGCAATATGGCTTGGCCCGGCATTAAATAATTCGTTAAAAAATGATATTATCTAATTGATTCGAGTTAATTATATGATAATGTACCCGCCGTAACGGCCAGCGTCAACCATAAACAGCCATTTGCAACGTGTTTCGTAAAAAACATCATAAATTGTTTGTTTAAAAGTGTTAATAGAAAAAAATAATCCGTATTCCGGCTGATTTTTGGTGAATTAACGGTAATTTTTAAAATCACATGTCGCTTTGGTATTGATGCGAATTGATAGATTTTGTGAATTTATTTGGTCTTTTGTCCGCCAGGCAGATTAAGCTTTGGCCCAACCGCTTCAGGAACCCACCACAATGAATTTTCGCCAAGCCTTGCCCGCCGACCTGTACCGACAGGCCACCACGAAGTTTCCCTATCAATTCCATGATTGGGCGACGCACGAGACGGCCCGGTCCGGAGTGGTGGTGGGAGGTGAAGCGGCAGAGAGAACGGCGGAGAGAGTGGGGGAGGAGAGAGTGGCGGGGGAGAGGGTGGGGGGGAAAGTGGGGGGGAGTGGGGGGGGCTGGTCGGTCTGTGTTGATCAGTCGTGTGGCCCGATGACGCGCATGGCGGTGACGGATTTGATTGCGTTCATGAAGGTGACGTTCAACGTCAAGCTCGCGCGCGCGCGACAACACACGGATCAACAAATTCGTATCACCAATACCTCCACCCACACAAAAAAAAGCGAGCACGAAGAAGCGAAGGATGAGCCAGGCGAGCGTTACACGCGCGTGGTGAAAGCCAATGCGATTACGATTGAGGCTGACAGCGATGAGTCAGGCAGTCGCGCGATATTTCACATGCAACGTCAGATGCTGATGGCACGTGGCCCCGTGTTAAAACCAGGACGCATCACGCGCGATGCAAAATGGAAGTTGCGGATTACCTATCCATTGGCTCGTGTCCCGATGGATAACCCGGAAGATTTTCTGGCGTATCCCGATAGTTATTTGTTGAACATGATGCGTCACGGCTACAACGCGATGTACATCTATTTGGATGTGTTTGATTTTATGTCGCCCAAGGTTGAGCCGCATCTGGCGCGGCCAGGGTATCGGCATCGTGTGGAGCAATTGCAGCGGGCGGCTGCGCGACTGGCGCGGTTTGGCATTCGCTTGTTAATGCATGCGAACACGTTGGCCTTGCCGAACGATCATCAACTGTTTCAAAAATATCCAACGATGCGCGGTGCCGTTTCCTGGCATGAAGGGCGGAATTGTTTATGCTCCGGATCACGCGATGTGGTGGCGTTATACCGTGACTGGTCGCAGAGGTTATTCACTGATGCGCCAGATCTGGGTGGGGCGGTACTCGTGGTAGGCGGCGAATGTTTCTTGCATTGTTTTTCCAGGCCATCGCCGCGTCCGAAATCGGGGACGCATTGTTCGCGTTGTGCCAAACTCGGGCCGGCCCGTGTGGTGTCTGATGTGGTCAATGCAGTGGCTCGTGGTGCGCAACAGGCCAAGCCTGATGCCAAAGTATTCGCATGGCAGTACAGCGGTTTTGTGTGGGGCGATCAAGCAACACAAAAACAAGTGATTGCACGGCTTGATCCCAGCGTCACCGTGCTCGAAACATTTGCCAAAGACCAATGGGTCGAGATTGAAGGCGTGAGCAGTTACGTGTTTGATTACACGATCAGTCAGCTTGGTCCAGCGCCGCGTTTTACCGCGCTGAACAACGCCGCGCGTAAAACGGGGCACGAGGTGTTTGCAAAAACCGAAGCTTCGCAATCAATCGAGATGTGGAACCTGCCGCGCATTCCAATCATGGACCGTTGGGCCGATCGTGCTCAGGCCATGCGCGATGCTGAGGTTGCGGGTGTGCATACGACGTGGCGTTTCTTTGGTTTTTGTGGACAGATGACTGACGACGTGCTTGATTATTTCGCGTGGGAACCCAAACCCAACAAGCAAACGCTGCTGCGCAATATCGCGGTGCGGGATTTTGGGCATGACGCATCCGTGTTGGTATTGAAAGCCTGGCGACAGTTCAGTCGCGCGTTCGCGCATTGGCCGTATTCGGGGGGCACGACAGGATTCCCCTATTTTCGTGGGCCGTTTTCATTGGGGCCTGCTCACCCGATGGTGTTCGACACGCTTGCGCCAGCCCGTTTGTCTTCGCGGTTTTATCAGATTGATCCGAGCACTTTGGAAATGAGTCGTGAGGTGGATCCGAACATCCATCACAGCGAGCCTCGCTATTTTTCTGATCTGACATGGACGCAACCCTTCGGCCCGGCCGCAACGCGCCATGCGCTACTTCGTGTTGAACGCGGCTGGCAAAAAGGCGTGCAACAATTACAACAAGCGATGGCCCTTGCCAAGGGTGGTGATCACGAGCGGCTTTCTAACGAGCTTGATCTTGGACGAATCATGTGGATTATCCTGAACACCGCAATCAACCTGGCTGATTTGCAAATGACACGCTTGCAAGTAACCGTGTCGCCTTGCACGCCGAAAAAACTCATTGAGATTTGTCGGCAAGCCCAGGCTGTGATCCAACGTGAACGCGACAATGCAGCTCAGGCGTTACCGTTGTTGAAACGTCATGGCAGTTTCGGCTATGGCAGTGCCTATGGCCGAACGTTTGATGCTGATTTGCTTCAGGAAAAACTAGACCATTGCGACGATCAACTCAAGCGCGTGATCCCCGCGTACTATCACACGTATGCGTTTCATATGTTTGCCGATGCCCGTCGGCTTGATGAAGTTTGATTCGGGTTCCATTCGATTTTCGTGCGTGATTTCCTGTGAGCCGTCGCCCAAGGGCGGCGGCTAACGCGCGATGATTTAACCGGATTGGTATGTGGGGTGGGGAGTGGGGGGAGTGGGGGGGGAAGACAAGAAGCCCGCGTGTTTTGGCATGCGGGCTTCTTGCACTGTTGTTGTTGTTGTTGTTGTTGTTGTTGTAAATCGAGCTTGCGGACGTGGTCCGAATTACTCGGCTTCGAGTCGCAGGAAATCGAAAACACCGTAGGTGCCTGGTTTGGGTTTGTATACAGAATCAGGCAGGCCGGTGTAACCTTTATCTTTGACCCATCCAAACGGTTCAGGATAAAACTGGAAGTCCATGGTGTGTTTGCCGGTCAGGTCAAGCTCTTTTCGCAGGTCGAATGCACGGTATTTGTAGGCTCCCCATTTGGTATGCCCCACGTTAACCGCGATGCCCAGCTCCGGTACGAAGACGCGCAACGTCACACCGGGAGGCGCGTCGGTTTTCATTTCCTGCCAGGAGAGGAACGGTGTTTTATCAAGATCCACTTCGACGCCGGTCACTCGGAAGTGTGGCCAATGTTTGCCATCGTGTAGCCAGACGTAAAGCATGTCGTCACCCGAAGGCGTCAAGCCCAGCAAGTGATCGTTGGGCAAACGCGTCGCATCCATCGGCCCTTCAACCACCCAGTTGGATTTGTCCGGCGTCAGATCGATGTACTTGTCGGGATCCGTTTGCATGGTGTGACCTTTCCACTCACGTGGCTCGATCGGGGGCTGGCGATTTTGCGACCAATGTTCCGCGGCGGCCGCGAGTAATTCACTGCGCCGACTGCTGGGCACAGCGGGTGCCAGATCACCTTCGTATGCGTTGTAATGCACTAGTTTTTCAGGCAAATCGTTGCTGATTAGCGTGCCCACGTTATCACGCATGGTGTAGCTGGTCATCGACGCGGGCACTTTAGCATCGACGAAATAAGTTTCTGGATTAATGTTGTCTGCCAGTTTGATCAGGTGTCGCGGTGTCACGACGTTGCCTTCGACATTGATGCGGTTGGGAATTTCTTCGAGATACAACACGCAGTCGCGTTTGTCGTTGGAAGTGTTCATGCACCACGAGTCTTCGATGACGATGGAACTGCCCACGCCGATGTTGACGGCTTTGGCAAAATTCACGACAGGCGTGTAGCCACCGTCTTCGCCACCGAAACGAAATTTTCGGAGTGTCAGGTTGCCGCGATGGTGATCGATCCATCGCTGATCAAAGCCGTTGCCTGAGGGATTACCCAGGATGTTTTCCATCGTCAGTTGCATGGTTTTGTTGACGATGAATGCTTTGTTGCGCATTTCTTTCTTGTTCCATAGCCAACAGTCGCGAACCAGGGCCATGTCAGAGCGAGCCAGATACATGCCTTGCATGCACTTCATGTAGTTGGACTTCTCGATGAGAATGGTGGTGGAAAGCACATCGACAATAGTGGCGAAGTCGCCGGAATTATCGAAATGGCAATTGCGGATTTGGATGACGCCGCCGCCGAGGTTTGTGTTGTAAAGATTGATTTGTGTTTTGCCACCGATGAAACGAATGCCATCGATGGTCAGGATGTGGGCGTTGCGCCAGGAGAAAATATCTTTGTCGGGATCCGTCTGGCGAATCACCGGATAAGCGCGGCCGATGATTTTTGAACCGCGGATGTTTATTGTGTCGCTGACGATGTAAATGCCACGCGGGAAATGGACCTCGGGATACATGGGAATCGTTTTGCCGGCCAGCGTTTTCGTGTAACGCATGTTTTCCCCGACCGCATCGAATGCTGCTTGAATGGCTGCAGTGTCATCGGTTTTGCCATCGCCTGTTGCGCCGAAGTCCATGACGTTGATGATGCCGTCCTCGGCATTGGTGGCCATGGTGTGATTCGTGCCAAGCGTGAGTATGGCGATGGTGAGGGTTAGAGCGATAGAGGAAAACGCTGGTTTGTTCATGCGAACTGCTCCAAAAATGCATAAAAGGAAGGGTTGTGAATCAGGTGGTGTCGCCCACAATCAACGTGGGTGCAATGGCCACGTTGCGGTCGAGTGGGTGTTCTTTACGAATAACTTTTTCCATCATGTCGACGGCATGCTTGGCCAACAACGATGGGTCGTATTCCAGGCGCGTGATAGGTTGGTCCGGTGAAAAATCGAGGCCGCGCATGGACATGCTGATTAGTTTGATGTCTTTGGGAAAGCGCACGCCCATTTCGCGTGCTGCCCAGACAACACCATTGGCCATGACATCGTCGTCTACGATCAGGGCATCAGGCTTCTCGGATAGATTCCAGAACTCTCGGAAAAGTTTTCGGCCGAGTTGCTCTGTGATCGGAGGCTGGTCGCTGAAGCACATCCAGTTGGGACTGTAGCGCAAGCCATGCGTGCGAGCTGCTGCGGTAAAGATATCGTTGCGTCCGCCCGGCTCGTTGAGGATCGAACGATAGTCGCACCATATGGTGCCGACCGAGCGACAGCCGGCCTCTTTGAGATGTTTCATCGCGGTTTGATAAAACGGCACCATGTCAAAATACACGCCCGGCGACTCCGCGGGTGTCGTGACATAGACCAATGGCATGCCCAGGCGTTGTAGCTCGCCGTCAAGTCCCATCAGGCGATAGAAGCTGAAGACGCCGCGCACGTTTTGCCGTCGTCGAGGTTCCATCAGGTCGAGGCCTTGCGGCGGCGTGTCGAACTGGTTGGTGATTCGTACGAAATGCAGTTTGCCTTGCCAACCTTCGTGAGCGTTGAGTAGTTGCATCAATTCATACGCACAGATGCGATAGCTCGGACTGCCTTCATCACGCAATGTGTTTTCGTCGAGGATGATGGCCATTTCGCCGGTGAGCGATCGTTCGGCAATCGTGGTGCCGTGGCCCACCTTGCGTTGGATCAAACCTTCGTCAACAAGTAATCGCATGGCATGATTCACCGTGGCGCGACTGATGGCGTATTCGGCAATCAGGTCGTTGTCGGTGGGCATGCGTTGGCCGGGTTTCCATTCGTTGTCGTTGATGCGCGACCGCAGCTGATTGGCTAGCCAATCGTACTTGTGCTGGGTTTTTCGTCGGGTGTTGGATTTATTCATAACTGCGCATCTTAAACGACAGGTCGGCTGGCTCGGTGACACTCGGCCCGGCGGTGTCGGTGGCGGGCAGAACGGTCGCCTGAATGGCCAATCACATGGCCGGCTGTAAATAACTCGATAATTTATAGAAAATCCTATTGAATCGAATCATTGTGTCGCTATACTACGCGAATGGTCCCCCAGGCGTCAACCCCCCCCACGTTTCCCCCCCACGTTTCCCCCGCACGTTTCACCCTCAAGTTTCCTTCCTACGCTTCTTTCCAAGTTTCCTCAGCATTCCCTGCGTCCATTCTTTTCCCCCGACCCCGATCCGCCCCCTCATCCTCATCCTTACCCCTATTCCAAACCACGGTATATGGCAGGCATCGTGCTGGTCGCCTTGTGTTTGGTACTTCTGAGACTTGTGTTATGTCGAAAAAATCTCACCCACTGATCAATACCAACCTCATCGAATCCACGCTTTTTTTGCGACGGAGTATCAATCCTGCGGAGATTCGCCACTCGGATCTGGTTCGCCCAGCCTGGCCATATGGCACGGTGATGAAAAATCCCGACGGGAAATGGCGGATGTGGTACACCGAACTTTTGCATGTCCATAACGAGACGCATGAAGCGCTGACGTGTGAAAACACCGCCCATTACGCCGAGTCGGATGACGGCTTGCATTGGCGCAAGCCCGAGTTGGGGCTGGTCGATTGGCGGGGCTCGAAGGCCAACAACTGCATCATGGGCACGAACTATATAGATAGCCGAGGCCGGGATCTGACGGATTTTACGGGGCCGGAAGGTTTTTGCGTGTTGGATGCAGAGAAAACACCGGTGCCCCATGCCCGGGCGCGTTACACCGCGTTGACATTGCTCAGGCCTGCGGATCAACCCGGCGGCTTGGCACTTTTATACAGTGACGATGGATTGCGCTGGACGGGGTACGATGAGAATCCGATCATTGTGGGTTGGCCTGATACGTTGAATAGTTTTTTCTATGACACACGCATCAACAAGTATGTGATGTATATGCGGCCGACGGTTCATGTGGGCACGTGGCTGTGTAATCGAATGGTGGCCCGAGCGACCAGTGACGATATGGTGAATTGGTCAGTGCCGCGTACCGTGTTGGACACGGATGAAGCGGATGTGTCAGCCTTTGAGGAATTTAGCGAACTGGGACAAACATCCCCGCAGCGTGGGCGCATTATTCAATACTACGCCATGACGGTTTATCCATACGATGGTGTTTACGTCGCCATCGCGTTGCTATACAACTCAAGCACCGGGATCAGCACATTGGAACTGGTGCACAGTGACGACGGCATTCGTTGGAATCGTGAACCTGTGCGTGTGCCGTTTGCTCAGGCTGGTCCGGAACATGATTTTATTTCGTTTCATACCACCACCGCGAACAGTCCGATCGTCCATGGTGACGAGATGTGGATGTATGCCGGCTGTATTCGCAACACGCACCATGATTTCTTCAAACCCGGTGCTGATCAACAGAAACTAACCGATGGCCACACGCTTGGGTTGCTGACGATTAAGCGTGACCGTTGGGTTTCTTACGAAGCGGCGGAACATGAGGGCGAATTGTTGACCACGCCGTTTGAATGGAAGGGCGGCCAGATGTTACTCAATGCATCCATCGAAGAGGGCGGATACATCGTGACCGAATTCTGTAATGAATTGGGGCATGCGATTCCATTGCCGCATCATGCATCCAATGAAGTGATGCATGGCCCGATGGATGAAATCGAAGCGCCAGTAGCGATTCGCATCGGCGAACCCAAACATAAACTTCTGCACACGACGCATCAATTCAATGTGCGTGGCCCGATTCGTATGCGAATCAAGATGAAAAAAGCCAAACTATATGGATGGACAACGACATTATGAATTTACAAAAAATATTCCGCGACACATTGTTAATGGTTTTGTCCGTGGCCATCGTGCAGGTTGTAGCACAGGCGACTGCGCAAGCTGCTGTGCCGGTGGCATGGCAATGGCAGGCGGCTGAATTAAGTGGTGCGATCAACGTGCGCGATTTTGGTGCGGTCGGCGATGGCGTGCATGATGACACCCAAGCCATCCAGGCCGCACTAACGTTTCAAAATAAAAACCGCAGGCTGATTCAAATCGGTTCGTTCAATTACATCACCGATGCGGTGTTGATTCCCAAAGGTACCTATTTGTTGACGGACCTGATTCGCGCTGGACCCAGTGCCGTGATTCTTGGCGAACCCGGATCGGTCTTGCGTCAGACGAACCCGAACGTGCCGGTGTTGGATGTGGACTGGTCGACGCGAATCGAACTGCGCGGCTTGACGTTTGAAGGCGGTCGTGAGGGCGTGCATTTTTATACCCACAATGTGGCGGCGTCAATTTACATCAGTGATTGCACCTTTCGCAATACGGCGGGCGCTGCGGTGCATTGTGTCATGCGTGCCTATGACCCCCAGAATCTGACGGGGCGATATAAACGCAATAAAGAAACCGAACAATGGGAATATGTCGGTTCGGATGCGAAAAATTATTACAACTCCGCGATGCTGCGTGTGACCCGAAGTCGATTCGAAGACTGCGCCAAGGTTCTCGTGGCCAGCGCCGATGGGACGGTGTTCGACCAAAACGAAGTGGTGTATACCAAGCCATGGGAAGGTGCCGTGTGTGAAATGTTAAGCAGTACGGGGCGCATTGATCGGGTGAAATTCAGCCTGACGAGCGACCAGCGCACGGACGATATGCGTTGGATTGATTTTTTCGGAAGTTTGCGATGCACGGACAGTTCGTTTGTGGTTGAAAATGGGCCGGGTGTGTGCGCGATCAAAGTGCAGCGACAATGGCACAACAATCATCAAAAAGGTTTGACGCGCGTGATGAGTATCGAAGGGTGCGAGTTTGATGCGTCCGATTCACCACAAGGGGCTATCGTGGATGCGGCCAAATTGCCAAACGTGATTACGATGCGACGTTGCGTTGAACGGCGTGGCCGAGTGGCTGCGGTGCGCTTTGTGGAATTGTCAGATCTTGAGCGATTAAAGAAGATGCCAAATCACGTGGCGAGTTTTGATTTTGATCGCAACAGTAAAAACATCACCACCAAGTTGCCCAGGGAATTGGCCGAGTTCCGCGCCAAGCCGTTAGATGCCAGAACGAATCAGGCGATGAATGAGGCGCTTCACCTTGATATAGAAAATGAATTGGAAACGGGCAGTCCCGAATATTTCGTGTTCACCACCGATAGCGAAGGTCGGCGAGGAAAACGTGATATTTCCCGAGAATTACAGGCCGTGGTGGCGCAGGCACAAGAAGCCACGCTGCCGATCGTCGTCATTCCGACCGGGTTGTACCGAGCGGATCAATCGATCGATTTGCCGAAAAATATAATGGTCATGGCCGGTGGTGTGGCTGAATTTATTGGTGAAGCGAATCCGCTTTTCAATGTGCCGCGCGTTGAACGGGTGACGTTACGCAATCTGGTGTTTGCGCAGATGCCGTCGGTGGTGGTGGCGTCGGAACCAGTCGGTGACGAGGCTTTGCTGCGCATCGAACATTGTTACTTAACCGAAAATCCAGGCATCGCGTTTCAGGTAGGAACCGCGCAAACGCCAGGCCCACGCTTGCATGTGACGGACACGTCCGTGTGGCGGAAGGTGCGACAACTGATTGAATACCATGGGCCGTTGGCGGTTTACGATAACGGTTGGTGGAACACGGATGAGCAAACCACCGAAGGCGCTTCGATCGTGAATCATGGCACGCTCGTCTTGCGAAACGTATTGGGAAATCCCTATTGCATGCAATCGGTTGATGCGCGATGGATAGATAATCACGGCGATGTGGTGGCCGACAGCACTCGCTTTGGAGGCGAGTTCGGCGGCATGTGTTTGATTGTTCATCGAAAAGCGGGCGGACGCATTTTTGTGCAGGGCAGTTGGCTCTTCGCCTTGCGCAACCCCGTGCGTATGGCATCGATATATCTGGAAGAGCGCCCTGACATGGTGGTGGTGCGTGACAGCATCGGACTCATCGGCAGGCATACGTATCAATTGCTTCGTGGTGTCAACCATGTTGGGCCTATCAGCGAGGACGCACGCTGGTTGCATTTGAATAGCAACACGATTGTCCCGCCGTCAGAAAATTAAGTGTGGACATCGCATCGGATGACTCGGGCTTACTGGACCGAAGCGCTTTGCACGCGCGTTCGATTCCACGTTAGCCGCGCGCGGTGGTGGTGATGGTGGGATAGTGGGGGCAGGGGTTTGTTGACGGTGACACGCCGCTCAAGGACGGTGGCTAACGCGAGAGTTTCAGGTCGTGATTGCTTGCGATTGCTTGTGAGCAAGCCGATGTGGTTGATCGCACGCTTGCCTGTTTTTCGCGTTTTTGTGGGGATGAAACAATCAATAAGGGCATCATGCGAACGCATGGATTATGGCGAAGGCCGTATGCGATATCGGTGCATTCCGATTTTTTTTGCATTTTAGGGAGCGAGGGGTGAGTGATTGGGCCACATTTTGCGAAAGTCATTCATACAGGGCGGGAAAGCCCGGCGAATGTTCGGCATGTGGAGAAGTTTCAGTGTGAATGGAACGGTGATGGAACGGTGATGGAGTATGGCCGGGTGAATGCGAGATGAAACACGAGGTGGAACTTGGCGTGAAACTTGCGGTGAAACTTGCGGTAAAAGTTGGCGTGAAACATGCAGGGGAAATGTGGGGAGGTGGTAACTTGTGGGGTTTGGGGGGCGTATAGGTTGGTAGAGCTGTGGATAGAGGACTGTTGATAGGGCAGAGGCCGACCGAATGGTGCACGAGAAGATTCGGCGTTTGATGGAACACGACCCCGAGACATGGGCGGAGCTATACGATCGTCACGGTCGGGCTATCTGGCAGTTCATGTATCGGCGGGTGAATGGTTGTCGCGAGGTGGCGGACGATCTGGCCAGTGAAACTTTTATGGGTGCGGTTGAAGGGATCGCGACGTGCGATCCGGCGCGTGGAAATGTGTCGCAGTGGTTGTATGGCATCGCCCGTCGCAAGTTAGCGGATCATTGGCGTCAACAACATAAACAACAGCCACAGGATAAGCGACGAGTCGCCAGCGAGTTGCTTGAAGATCAGCCAGCCCCGGTGCAAGAGGCGTCGGAAGATGGCCAACGCGTGGGCGATACGTTGGCATTATTGCCCGCACAATTGCGCGATGTCTTGGTGTGGATGTATCAGGATGAACTAAGCGTGCGTGAGATTGCGGCACGACTCAATCGCACAGAAAAAGCGGTAGAAAACCTGTTATATCGAGCCCGATTACGTTTTCGCGATCGATACAACGAATCAGATTCTCTTGTGGGCATGAGCAAATTTTCAAGTCAACGCGTATCACCAGTGAGTGAGTTCCTGCCATGAATGACCCGATAGATCGCATGATCAAAAACATGAAAGCGGATGAGCCGGATACGGCATGGATGCAGGACACGCGTGAGCGTTTGTTGAATCGTGTGCGTGACGAAACCCAAACGCACACGTCAAGGCGAGACGGTTCGCGAGACGGCTATCGTTTTTGACCGACGCAATACGGCGTTCGAGCGCGATGGATCGCGGGCATTGCCACGACAGCCACGACGATGGCGGCGGTGTTGGTTTTTATGGTGCTCTTCACTGGCTCGGGGACAAGCATTGCATCGGTGCAACGTTCGATCGATCGGGCGCACACGATCCAATTCCAATCCACGTTGGTGTTGGAACGCGACGGACACGTCATTGAACTGAGCACGGCGCAGTCGTGGGCCGATCGTGAATTGGGCGCCCGATTGGATGTGCAGGCACTGGGGATGCCCTTGGCGCAATTCTGGTTGCCGTATCAGGGCCAACCGATTCTGGTTGATCATACGCATCGGGCGGTGATGCCGATGGCCTTGCCTGATACATTGAATCCGCGGGAATTATTGCGATTGGATCCCGCATCGCTGGTGCGACAAATAGGGCGATTTGCGGGTGATATCCAGCCGATAGCGGTGGATGAATCGACCTCGCCAACCTTAGTGCCTGGCAACAATCACGGCGACACGGACAACTTGCGCGGGTTTCGACTGTCTGCCGCATCAATGGGATTGTCTGATGACAGCATGTTGGAATTATGGGTGGACATCACCACGCTGCGTTTGACGCGGGTGTATGCACGGGTGCCATCGGGCAAAAACGAAATGGTGGTTTGGACCCTCGATCAATTCAAATGGGACGAGCCATTCGACGTGGGCAAACTGATGCTCGACATCCCCACGGATTATGAGCGCATTGATCCACTGGTGATTCCCATGCCGGGTGAGCAGCCATTGACGCGCACGTTGGCTCGCCTTGCCAAATTGGATAACGGACGCTTCCCAACCACGCAGATGTTGGCCTGGGAATCACTGGTGAAAATATTGACCGTATCGTTGCGGTCGTCATCGTCATGGTCATCGTTGCCTGAACCGTTGAACAGTGAGCGTGGCCAACGTGAAGCGCTGGGCGATGTGATTGCCGGTGGGTTGTTCTGTTTGCAGTTGCACGACGCGGGCGCTAAGCCGGAGTACTTCGGTAAGGAAGTGCATTTCGGCGACCAACAACCGCTGTTGCGTTGGCAGCAACGTGATGGCCGCACGCGACAGATTAACGGGAAACTTGAGTGGCAGACGTTGCCATAAATATCCGGCACATCATGATCCTCACGAACATCACGGGGAACAGAAATAATCTGGACAGGAACCTCACCATGAATTTTTCTATCAGTGCTACAAATGCAAATGCAAATAGACATGTCAACGCGAGTACAAACACAAACGTAACGGTGTTGGCTGTAGGAACGAGTCGGGGCATGGGTCATGATGGCAAGGGGTTCACGATCGTGGAATTGATCGTGGTCATCGGCGTCATTGTGTTGTTGATGGGTTTGTTGTCGCCGGTGTTGAGCAAGGTGCGTGAGTCAGCAGCCGCGACCAAATGTCGTTCGAATTTGAAAAACCTGGGGACGGGTTGGGCGATCTATGCCGACGCGTCGCCGGATGTGATGCCAGCGGCGGTAAGCTTGCCTGCCGTGATTGGTAGCGCTCCGCCGGATGAGTTGACGATCATGCATGTTTTGCGAGAACAGATTCGCGAACGGGCGGTGTATGAATGTCCGTCGGATGATCGATCGTACTTTGCGCAGCGCGGGACGAGTTATGAATATTTGCCGGGTCTGGCGATTGCCTTGAATCCGATCAACGCGGTTGAGTTGGCCACGGTTGCTCGGGAAAACCCGGAAATCGTGCCGATTTTAGCCGACGCGGCGCAGTTTCATGACGCGCCGCAGGATATCGTGTCGCCGAATTTGACGGTGTATTACGACACGCATGTGGATTGGTTATTCGACGCCATCCCGTCGGGTTCGTGATGATAATCGAGCGATGAAAACGAGAAACGAATGATGGATGGATAAGTGTTAAGTGGGATTAGAAGGAATCGTGTGCGTCGTGGGAATGATGTGTGTGTGGTGTGTGTGGGGGGGGGACAGTGAGGTTTACATGATGATGAAACAAGTAAGGCAATGGTTGTCACGATCGCGTGCTCGACGCTTGGACGCTATGGCGGTGGGTGTGCTCGCGCTGGTGGTGGGATTAATGTTGCTGTGGCAGGGGATACGTCGCCCCACGCCGCCTGATTTATCGACGGCCAGTTATGACCAGATGATTGAGTTTGCCGTCAGTGGTGATTTTGATCGGTTGTCATCGTTGCAGCGCGATAAATTGTTGCGGGAAGCAGCGGGACAATTTATGGGCATGAGCGCACAGGAACGCGTTGAGATCGATCAACGCTGGCGGGCTGCGAATATGGATCGTCAACTGCGACGGCGGATCGAAGCGCAAGTGGATTTAGCATTGGCCTGTCGTATGGCGGATGAATTTGCGGCGTTGGATCCTGCCATGCATGGCCCATTTCTCGATCAAATGTTATTCATGATTCACCACCTTAAGGGCGGCACAAAATTTATGGAATGGGCGGGCAGCAATCCCGCGCTGACCGTGGTACGCGATCCCTCGAGCATTCAACGCGACATGGGGAAGTTTGAACGCAAGTTATTCCTCGGCACCACAGCCGAACAACGGGCGACGATGTATCGACTTGGCGGCGCGTTGCTGGAACGCAACAAGCAACGCTATCCATCATGATGGCACTGCGCGATCGATGCTGTGTGTGATTCCCCGTTAGCCGTCGCCCTTGGGCGGCGCGATGGGGTGCATGGTGGGGGGGGTGGGGGGCAGGGGTTTGTTGATGGTGACGCGCCGCCCAAGGGCGGCGGCTAACGCATGAGTTGTAGGTTAGCGCGGGTTGAAGCGATTAAATTTTGTGGAATGGCGTGAGGCCAGTTGCGTTGCGATGGGGGGCGCGGTATTACTGTTAGCGACTCAACAGGTGCGGTTGCGGATTTGGTGACAAATCCAAGACCGTGAAAAGTGAAGTGTGGTAATTGCTGGAAATTGGCATTTTATGCTGGTTTTTAAGCGAAAATCCACCGCGGACGCGCCGCCGTAATGGGAAAAGCGTTCGGTTCAAGAAGCCACTGCCTGACGTGCAATGCGTTGGATGGGAAGGTGAACCGAATAAGTAAGCCCTGAGCCGGAAGACCTGCCTGTTGAGCCGCTGGATGTCCTCGCGATCGGGATGTCGGCGGAGGCGATGTCATTTTCCCCACGACCGATCGCGTCCGTCTACATACACCCTGTAATCCCGTCCGAGGCATAACACTATTTTTCAATGGGGATGTCCTGCGCGAATCGGGACAAGTCGAAAGGATTTGGATTATGTTTCAGGTACAAGGTTTTGCTGGTGTGTTGCGCGGTCTTGCGATGATGGTTTTGTCATTGTCGGTGCTGCATGGACAAGCGTGGGGGATTGGGTTGAATGATATTTCAACGTGGTACGGAAGCGGTACGTCGGAAACAGGTTTTGCGATTGACTGGAATGATGTGGGTGGGTCGCAGGTGATCGTGTTTGGGTATCGGTACAACGAGGTGACATCGCCAACGACGGAGGATTTGTTGATCGATGTGGCGGGCACAAGTGGCTCGGGTTTGTATCTGCGTGTAGGCACGGTAGGCGCGTTCGGCTTGCCGTTGTATGGGATTGGCCATGATGCAGATAGCGATGGGTTTGATCTGAGCGATTCGCCGGGCTTTGTGTCTGGCGTGGCAGTGACGGCACCGAGCGATAGTGCGACTGCGGCCGATGGTGATGACTATTACGCAGAAGGTTGGTTTAGCAACGGTTTTTGGGAAGTTTTCCAAGGCGAAGAAGGCGTGGGCTGGTCGTCGGCATTTGCGGGTATCAGTGATGTGTCGCTGGTTGATGGAGCGTGGGTTGGGTTGAGTTTTGCGCCGGGGTATTCGCAGAGTTCGCCATCGGTTTCGCTGGCGGTGCCTGAGCCCGGGTCAGTGTTGATGCTGCTCGGCGGTGCGTTGATGGTGGCCGGACGGCGTGGGCGAAAGCGAGGTGCCCAGGGGTAGGGGCGTGGGGGGCGAGGGGGGGGTAGTAGTAAATAGTAAAAAGTAAAAAGTAAAAAGTAAAAAGTAAAAAGTAAAAAGTTAAAAGTAAGAAGTAAGAAGTTGAAAGTGGGGGGCGCTAAGCCGCAAGCGGCGGGGGATGGTGGGGGAGTGTGGTGGAGAAATGTGGGGGGGGAGGAGTTATGCGATGAATGGGCGGATGAATCGACATACTGGTTTTACATTGATGGAATTGCTGGTGGTGATTGCGATCATTGGCGTGTTGGTGTCGGTATTGTTGCCGGTGTTAGGCAATGCGCGCGATACGGCGAGTTCGTCGGTGTGTCTGTCGAATTTACGGCAGATGGGTATGGCTGTGCATGGGTATTGCGATGAGGAGAATGGTTATTTTCCGTTGTTCGCGGTGAACGAAACGGTGAGCGGTGTGAGTTACACACGCTATTGGTTTGGCCGAAGTGATCAGGTATTTCCCGAGACGGATCGCACACTGGATCGAAGTATGGGATTGATCGGCCGGTACCTGGGCGGGAATGGTCATGGGGTGGTGGATGGTTTGTTGTGTCCGAAGTTTCCGTATGATGCTGGAAATTTTGCGCGCAAGTTCAGTAGCCGCGCGTGCAGCTATGGGATCAATATCAATCTGTCGCCATATGCGTTTGTGGCGGGAAGCAACGGGAATGTGCCGGTGCATCGGGATCGGATATTACGGCCGACGAAAGTGATGGCGTTTGCCGATGGCGTGCAATACTGGTCGGCGGAGGATACGTTCAACGAGGGGTTTTATATCGGGATCGATGACGCGAGTTATGCGATGGCGGATCCGTTGGATGATGTGAATGGTGGTTTTGCGCATTTTCGGCACGGGGGCGGGGGCGGTGGTGGGGTAGGGGGAGGAGCGACGCAGTTGGTGTATGTGGACGGTCATGCGGAAGTGGCGCGTTTTGAGGATGTACGGCGAACCCATGCGGAATTGGGCGGGTATCCTGCGGGGCATCTGACGACGGGAGCGAACGGGGCGGACACCATTTATGGCCGAATTTGGTGATGATTTTGTGGAGGGGAGGGGACACGTGGGGGGGGATCGTGCTATGATTCTTGGCCCATGAGTGAAACACAATCTAACGTTGAAAAAGTGGTGATCATTGGTTCCGGCCCCGCAGGTTGGACCGCGGCGATTTATGCGGCGCGGGCGAATCTTAATCCGTTGGTATTTCCCGGACGGGCCACGGGTAAGGAACTGGTGCCCGGTGGTCAGTTGATGCTGACCACGGAGGTGGAAAATTATCCGGGATTTCCCGAAGGCATTACCGGGCCCGAGATGATGCATCATTTTTATCATCAGGCCATGCGGTTTGGCACGCGGGTGGTGACTGATGATGGGGTGAAGTCGATGGACGAAATGTCGAACGACTCGCTGTACCAGATGTTCCAGAATGTGAAGAGCGTGGATCTGTCGAAACGGCCGTTCCATGTGGTGGGCGATGGTGGTTACGAAGTGGACGCGCAGAGCGTGATCATTTCAACCGGCGCGAAAGCGAACTGGCTGGGGCAGGAAAACGAAATGCGTTTGGCACAGTCGGGTGGTGGGGTGAGCGCTTGTGCGGTGTGCGATGGTGCGTTGCCGATGTTTCGTGACCAGCCGTTGGGCGTGGTCGGCGGTGGTGACACGGCGGTTGAAGAGGCGTCCTACCTGGCGAAGTTTGCCAGTAAGGTGACGCTGTTTGTGCGTCGTGGCGAGATGCGGGCCAGCAAGATCATGCAGCAACGTCTGACGGAAAACCCGAAGATTGAAATCATGTGGCACACGTCCGTGACCGAAGTGCTGGGCGATGAAAAAATCACCGGCGTAAAACTGGTCAACAACGAAACGAATGCCGAATCGGAACTGGAACTTGCGGGCCTGTTCATGGCCATCGGTCATACGCCGATCACGGGGTTCCTTGATGGACAGTTGGAGCTGGACGAGACGGGTTACATCGTGTTGAAGGATCCGTACCGAAGCACGACCAGCGTTGAAGGCGTGTTCGCGGGCGGCGATGTGGCGGACCATGTGTATCGTCAGGCGATCACCGCCGCGGGCATGGGTTGCAAAGCGGCAATCGATGCGGAGCGATGGCTGGCTGAGCAGGGCGAATAGTACGCCAATAGCACGCGAGTAGGCAAAGTGAAACGAGTGAAGCGGATGCGTTAGAGGGGGAAGTGTGACGGAGGAATAGTGGGGGGTGGGGGAGGGATTGACATTGACCGGGCGGTGCGTGGTAAACTGTCGGCATGCCATTCGGTCGAAAAAAACATGATGTAGGGATCGTTGAAAAGCTGGGGCGAACTGTCGGCGGCGCGATTGATGCGACCGCGGATACGGTTTTGCATACGTTGGGTAAAACGATTACGCATCGGCCGAAGATGCCTCGCAAGGTGATGCGTACCAAGCCGGGCGCGTCGCCGGGGATACGCCCGGAGCAATTGGAAGAGCTGGAGCGCGCGACGTATCTGGAACAACCGATTGACGGTAGCAAGCCAGTGCCTGCGACGGTGGAGTTCATCGACTATGGCCCGGGTTATGACGAACATACGATCGTCAGTACGGTCGATGATTTGCAGGCATTTTTAGACAAGCCTGTGCCCGACAAGGCGACGACACGTTGGATCAACGTCAATAGCGTGGCTGACTTGAAAGTGATGCGTGTGATCACCGGGCATTTTAAATTGCATCCGTTGGCGGTTGAGGATGTGCTCGACAACACGCATCGGCCCAAGGTCGAAGTTTACGACAATATCGACCACCCGGAAGACACGTGGATTTTCGTGATCTGTCGGATGGTGCGCTTGATCGAAATGCATCTCGACAGCGAACAGATCAGCGTGTTTATCAAGCCCGGTTTGATCATTACATTTCAAGAACGCATTGGCGATGTGTTCGATCCCATTCGCGAGCGCATC
Organism: Phycisphaerae bacterium; assembly: GCA_030426385.1. Taxonomy (GTDB): domain Bacteria; phylum Planctomycetota; class Phycisphaerae; order Phycisphaerales; family Phycisphaeraceae; genus JAUHYI01. Next base: position 68,795 of record JAUHYI010000002.1, on the reverse strand, counting down.
GATCGCACTGGCTCGCGCATTCGTGAGCAAGACACGTCGTATTTGTTGTACGCATTGCTGGACGCGATTGTGGATCATCGGTTTCCGATTCTGGAAACGTTTGGCGATCGATTGGAAGCGATTGAGGAAGAAATCACCAACAACCCTAAGCAGGAAATCGTGGGCCGAATTCATCACATGCGTCGCCAGTTGCTGTTGATTCGTCGCGAAGTTTGGCCGATGCGTGAGATGCTGACGGAATTATCACGTGAGAGTCACGGTGCAATTTCGGCAGAAACGCGCGTGTTTCTGCGCGACGTGGTGGACCACACGATGGTCATCATGGAACTGGTGGAAACCTATCGCGAAATCGCTGCCGGGCTGGCGGATACCTACATGACTGCGGTGAGCAATCGCATGAACGAGGTGATGAAAGTGTTGACCATCATCGCGTCGTTGTTCATCCCGATTTCATTTTTGGCCGGCGTGTACGGCATGAATTTCGATGTGATCCCCGGCATACATGGCGATAATGCGTTTTACGTTTTCGTCGTCGTGTGTCTGTCGATCACATTGGGGATGTTGATTTATTTCAAACGCAAGGGCTGGATGTAACGCCTTGGCGAATTCGATCAACCGGCTTTGCGCTCGCCGGGTCGGCCGTAAATTTTTAATTTGCGATAGATGGTGGCTTCGGAAATGCCCAGCTTGCGTGCGGCACGTGCGGCCGATCCATCGCAGGCGATAATGGCCTGTTGAATGGCCTGGCGTTCCAATTCCGCCATCGGCAAAATATCACTCTCATGCGGTTCGTCGTTTTGCAGATAGTCGGCCGTCGCGGTCGGCGTGAGTGGGTCATCATGACGACGATTATGGTCGGGCTGTGGTCGTGGCAAGCGTGTCATGTTCGCGTTGGTGGTTGGTTCCAGATACGGCTCGAGCATCACATCGGTCAACGTCATACCATCGTTGAGCACGACGACGCGCTCGATGGTGTGGAACAATTGTCGCACATTGCCAGGCCAGGCATGCGCGGTGAGTCGTGCCATAGCCCCGTCTTCGATCAGTTTGAAATGGCGATGATGCTGTTCGGAAAATTGTTTGAGCGCTGCCTGGGCCAACAAGGGAATGTCTTCGCGGCGTTGGCTCAGAGGAGGCAACTGCACCGGGATCACATTCAATCGATAAAACAAGTCGGGCCGTAACCGCCCGCCGTTCATTTCGATCATGGGATCGCGATTGGTCGCACTGACAATACGCACATCGGATTCCAGATCGCGTTCGCCACCGACGCGGCGGAACTTGCGATCCTGAATAAATCGTAAAAGTTTGGGCTGCAATTCGATGGGCATTTCCGCCAATTCATCGAGGAACAGCGTCCCGCCTGCGGCTTCTTCAACCGCACCAATGCGCTGGCGTTCTGCGCCGGTAAATGCGCCACGTTCATGGCCGAACAACGTCGACTCCACCAGTTCCTTGGGAAGCGCTGCCATGTTCAATGCGACGAACGGCCCGCGTTCACGTGGACTGCGCCGATGCAAGGCACGTGCGACCAGTTCCTTGCCTGTGCCCGATGCACCGCAGATCATCACGCTGCTATCGGTCGGTGCTGCTTGTTCGATCACGCTATACACCAGACGCATGGGCCGACTTGTGCCGATCATGCCTTCGAACGAATCGCTCGTGTGCGGTTCGGTGTGCAACGCGACTAAGGTTTGCCGCAATCGGCCGTACTCGACAGCTTTGGTGACGCTCAATATCAATCGGCCTTCGTCGACTGGCTTGGGCACATAATCAAACGCGCCCACTTGAATCGCTCGCAGCGCGACCTCGACGGAGCTATGGGCCGTGATCAATATGATCGGCGACTCACCAAATTGCTTGCGCAATGGCTCGATCAGATCCAGACCATCTTCGGCTTCCAGACACCAGTCGAGCAAAATAGCATCGCAGGTATGGGCAGCCATTTGCTGGCAGGCATCGGTGAAATTTGTGACGCAGGTCACCGCATAGCCGCGACGGCTTAGCAAATGGGTGAGCATGCGATGTGTATCGACGTCGTCATCGATCAACAGTAAACGTGGTTGGCTATCAGACATGTGTATTTACCCGCAAGTTCGTGGCGGAATCTATAACACGCATATCGACAAAATAACCGACTCAATCCATCAATTTGAGAATAAAAATCCCACTGACTGGGTTATGATTCATATGAACCCCGCAATTTGGGGGATATTGGAGCGATGCCTTCCATGCGAAATTTCTCCCACAAAACTGGCCCGGCCACACATATCACCGACGAAACGCAATACCACAATCGGCGAAAATTCCTGAAGACACTCGGGCTTGGCACCATCGCGGCTGCGGGCATGTTCACCGTGGGTAAGCACATACGCAACGCCAGTGCCGCGCCTGATGCGCCCAGTGCTACTGAGGCCGCCGCTATTTTGCGACCCGGCATCGACCTGGCTGGCCATCCGAAACTTGCCGGGTTGTATCCCGCGAACCGTAATATGCTCTACAGGTTACCGGCCGACGCCAAACTCACCGAAGCGGTCATTGCCGGTTCCTATAACAATTTTTACGAATTCACCACCGACAAAGATCGCGTCTGGCGCTTGGCTCAACAATTCGAACCCGACCCCTGGACCATCGAAGTAACCGGACAATGCAACCGCCCGGGAAAATTCGACATCGATGCGATTCACACCATGCCCGGCGTGCAGTTGGAAGAACGTCACTACCGTTTTCGATGCGTCGAAGCATGGACGATGGATGTGCCATGGACCGGCTTCGAACTAAACCAATTGCTCAAACAGGTCGACCCCAAGCCCGACGCGAAATACGTCCGTTTCATCACCGCCAACAAGCCCGAGCAGATGCCCGGCATCAAAAACCAGCCGTGGTATCCCTGGCCATACTTCGAAGCCCTGCGCATCGATGAGGCCATGAACCCGTTGGCCATGATGGTCACCGGCATCTATGGCAAGCCGTTGCCGCGCCAACACGGTGCACCGTTTCGCCTGATCGTGCCTTGGAAGTATGGCTACAAAAGTCCCAAGTCCATTGTCAAAATCGAACTCGTCCGCGAACGACCCAAAACATTCTGGGAAACGCTCGCGCCCGATGAATACCCATTTCTATCCAACGTCGATCCCACCGTTCCCCACCCGCGCTGGTCGCAGGCCTCCGAACGTGTCATCGGCACCGGCGAACGTCGGCCCACCTTGCCCTACAACGGCTACGCCCAATACGTCGCCCACCTCTATCAATAATCAACGCGCAGTGACGAAAATTTTTCGGCCAGCTATGCCTTCGCGCACTCCGCCTATCTATCCGTCAGTCCGTGATACGGTATCCCTGAAATTTTCGCGTGTGATACCCCGTTAGCCGTCGCCCTTGGGCGGCGCGTGTGTCAGAGGTTTGTTGGCGTTAATGCGTATTGCATAATTTCTGGCCTAAAGATATTCACGCTGGACTGGTCACATAAGTGGCCAGATCGAATTACGACGCAGTGACATATTGCGTAAAATGACGCGCCTCCCAAGAGCGGCGGTTAACTCGCGGGTTTCAATCGGGATTGGTTGTGTTCTAATCGGTACCTGCTGCATCTGTCGCATCGGTGTCAGCCTCGTGTGTCTGAGGCTGACTGCTTTGCGATTGTCGGCGAGGAAGTTGGGAGACCAGGGAATCTCTGGCGGCGGCATAATCGCCCGCCACTAAATACTTGAGGATGTCGCGGTGGCCGTTGAGTGTCTCCAGCTGTTGTTCCTGCAGTATTGCGGGATCGATATCGGGAGCCGGGGCCAGGGCCAAAGGAAGTGGGGCACTGAGATAAAGTCGAAGTAAATGTGGATTGCCCGACAACTCAACAAGCTGAAGATGGAATCGATGATCAGCCTCGACAAAGCCCATGAAATATTGTGATTCCATCAGCCACTCCATCTGTACGCACACCGATTCCAGCTTATCGAGGGCTTCTTTGCTGGGCGGTTTCACTTCCAGGTCGCGCAGGGCACCGAGCTCAATAATTTCGCGTACAGACTGGAGCTGGCTCAGACGCTCGGCATCATACTGTGGAACGAAATAGCCCCCTTTTTTGCCACGCTCGAGCAGTCCTTCGTGGGTTAACACCATGGCCGCTTCGCGAATCGCGGCGCGATTGGCCCCGAGTTTCGTTGCCCAATCGCTTTCCACGAGGCGAGTCCCCGGTGAGATAGATCCATGCAGAAGCAGGCCCCTGAGGCGGCGGTATACGGTATGAGCAGCATATCCAATCATAATGTTGACCAAATAAAACGAATTTCGTTGACAAAAACTCTTGACTAATCAATTATAGCGTTGTACCATTGCGAATGTAAGTGTTTCATGCGGTTTACAAAATGTGCCATACGGCGAATCGTGATTAGCGGCCTATCGGTGGCATTGGCTAATCATACACCAAGAGGGTTGGTGCGGAACGCGGTTTCAGTTGGAGTGCTCTTTTGATGCAATTCCAAGGGTTATTGCATTGGATCGAAGCAGTGGATGCTTGTCGAGACGTGTCGGGTGGCGAATTATTTCATTTCGGTAGCGAGTAGGGCAAGTTGCCCGCTCATATTTACTTATTTAAAGGACTGGGATATGAATTTTGGTAAAAAAAATCGTAATTGCTTGGGTATGAGTCGTGTCGGTTTCTTGGCTTCTTTGTGTGTTTGCGGGGCAAGTCTGGCGGTTTTGCCGCTGAATGGCGCTGACGCATCCGTGGTCATGTTCGAAGATGACTTTGAATCATATGCAATTGCTAAGCCAGCTACGGATCCATTAGGGCCTTGGGATTATGTCGGCCCTAATGATGGGTCGCCTTTCGGGAATTCTCACCGCATTCTTGATGCGTCCGTGGCTGGTTCGGGTTTCGACTCGCGAGCGTGGGCCTCATATCAGCATGGGGCGGGTATCGAAACAACGGTTTCGCTGGGCACGCTAACGGGGACAGAATATGACGATGGTAACGGCGGTGTCGTTGATGGAACGTTGCTTCATATCACATTTGTGGTCGGCGTGGAGTCTGGATCTTCGGCTAATGAGGCGTTCTTTGACTATGCGATGTCTGCTTCAGGCGCGGGATCAATCAGTTTTCTTGATGGTGGTAATCGCGATGAAAGTAACAACTTTACCTCGCTATCGGGCGAAGAGAATTTAGTGGTCGGAGGCGCGACGGGTAAATCGAATGTCCGAACGTATGATGTTTATGCTGCTGCCGATGGGTTGGCCTTGACTGACAATATTGTTTTTCGTATCAACTGGTCCTCGCCTGGTGGCAGTGTTGCGGCGGGGCAATACTTTCTACTATTCGATGATTTCTCACTCGTAGCATCGTCGGTCCCCGAGCCCGGAAGCATGAGTTTGCTGGCTATCTGTGGAGCGGGGATTGTGTCCTATCGTCGCCGTCGTGATAAGAGGATTGGGAAAATTGGGTAAGTCCTGGCGCTGCACGGCCTCGCCGGTGTTTTGTTTTTAGCGGCCTCTGACTTGTCTGAAAATTATCCAACAATTTTTGTAAAAAGGATACTATTGTAATGCGGCAAAGTAGGAAGAATGCTTTTACATTAATTGAATTGTTGGTAGTTATTTCGATCATCGCATTGTTGGTAGCCATTCTTTTGCCGGCATTGTCGGCGGCGCGTAGAACGGCAAGATCAACTCTCAGTCTAAGTAACTTGCGACAGATTGGTATTGCTGTGCAAATGTATGCCATGGATCATAATTCGTACTTGCCTCCGGAGACCGGGAATACACAGTTTGGATGGCTGGGGAAGGCTCGTTCGAACGGCGCGTTAGTACCAAGTCATCGGCCGCTAAATACTTATTTTCATGAAGGTCAACTTCCAGATGATGCCGATGTGCCGGTTGCTTTTGCGCCCAATGATATTGGAGAATCGTCTTACTACAATCTAATGGGTTCTTCGTATGCTGCTAATCATATTACGGTGACTAGTGGCAATCCGCCGATTCCAATTCGTCCGGTGATAACGCGTGGCCTGACTATATATAGTTTAACTGCCGAATCTCCAGGGTATACAGATGCCAATGGTGAGCAGGCATTTCTAGCGGTTCGATTGGTTGATTTAAAAAACCCCAGCAAGATGGTGACCATTGCAGAGATTGGGGCTTATGTAAGTGCGTGGGGTAATCCGACCATTCCGCCAGCCGTTTTTTTTAACGGCCCCAGTAGATTGGTATGGTGTTTGGCATTTGCTGATGGGCATGCCGCGATGCATGAAGTCTTGCAGAGAGAAATCGAAACAAGCGAGTATGCATTTACAATGAATTGATGCACAGTGCGCATCGATCGTTCGGATATTACTGCGATTGCAAAACCAAGGCGCAGTAGACACATTCCTGTTTTGTATGTAATTAAATCGAATTCGTTGGTGCATTTGCAGTGTAGCGAAATATGAAACATGGTTTGTTTCGGTTCTGCACTATGTTTGCTTGGCGATAGGGCGAAGCGTCAGAATCTGTTTTGTCAATTCATGTGGTGTCAAAGGTTTGAAAATGTTGAGATTGGCTGTAATTGGATTTGGGCGGCGATCTGCGAGCGTGATACGTACAATGCAGTCGCTGCGGCCTGATTTGCAGGTCGTGGCCATCGCAGATTCAGACGTGCGCGGGGTACGTTCGCGTTGTCGTTCGGGGGGGCGTGACGCCAACATTGTTTCTGATGAATGTCAATACTTTGATGATGAGGATGCGCTGCTTGCATGTGCCGAAAATTTTGAAGGCATCATGATTGGTACGCCGTGTTGTGAACACTCGCGGATTGCTTGTAAGGTTGCAGAGACAGGACTGCCTCTGTTCTTAGAGAAACCGGTCGCGATTACGCATAATCAGTTAAATAGCTTGGCCATGGCGTTTAAGGGAAAAGAAAGCAGAGTGCTGGTGTCTTTCCCCTTACGTGCGACGCCACTGTTTTCGGCGGTACACGAGATTGTCAAGAGCGGCCGGTTGGGCCGAATAAACCAGGTGCAGGCGACGAATAACGTGCCCTATGGAGGATGCTATTTTAGCCAGTGGTACCGGGACTATGATCGAGTTGGTGGTCTTTGGCTTCAGAAAACCACGCACGATTTTGATTACTTGAATTATATAATTAACGCTCGGCCATTGATGTTGTCCGCGGTTACTTCACAGCGTATATACGGCGGGAGTAAGCCGCATCAATTGCGATGCTCTGCGTGCACCGACCGTGATGTATGTATCGAAAGTGATAAAGCCATCGCCCTGCGTGGTGATAGCGGTGGGTTGACTGTCCCGGAAGCAGAGGATACGGATCACCTTTGTTGCTTTAGTCGTGAAATTCGTAATCAGGATGCGGGATCAGCTTTGGTGGTCTATGAGAATGGCGTGCATTTATCTTACACTCAGAATTTTGTGAGCCGTCGTAGCGCTGGGCGAAGAGGTGCAATTGTCACGGGTCATCTTGCGACACTCAGTTTTGATTGGACCACAGAGAAAATTAAAGTGATCGAACATCAGAAGTCTCGTGTTGATGAAATTGAAGTTTGTGCAGAAGGTGGTCATGCCGGAGGTGACCTTGTCCTGGCGGGGCATTTCATAGAAATGATGCGCGGCGGACCTAATCCCTCTACAGGCCTTGAGGCAGGAATTGTCAGTGCCGCCATGTGTCTCGCTGCACGCGATGCTGCCAATAATCTAACTTTTCAGCCTGTTTCCATTCCGGGTATATCGGGTGAGGCGCCGCATCGTGATTCTCGTGTTAATGAAGTTGTTACAACCTACTAACCGTGTGGATTAAGATAAGTAGGTATCTAGCTAATTGGTTGGTGGTGGCGTCGTGGTGGTGTCGTTTTATATCCAGGGAAACACCTTGTAAATATATGAGATAGTAATGTGGTAAAAAAATTTGAGCCAAGTTGTCAGTCTGGATTTCTTTTTATCGTGGGGTTCGTCACGTTGTTGGTATCTTCGTTCAGCTTTGCTGAATTGAAGCTAGGGGCGCCGTTTTCAGATCATATGATGGTGCAGGCAGATCAGCCCGTCACTATTTGGGGATGGGATGTGCCCGGCACTGATGTTGTGGCGACGTTTGCAGGGTTTAAAAAAACGGTTACTTGTGATGATGCTGGGCGTTGGGTGGTTGAGTTTCCGGCGGTGTCAGAGGTGGGGCCGTATATGTTGCGAATTACTGGTAGTCGTACCATCGAAGTTGATGATGTGATCGCAGGAGATATTTGGTGGTGTGCGGGCCAGTCAAACATGGCATGGACGGTAAAAAAGTCTAAAGAAGCCGTTGAAGTGCAAAAGAATGCGAACGATCAAGAGCTACGGCTGTTGAAACTCCCGCGTGTGTCGGATGATTTAACGCAGGATTATATTCCCGCTCGCTGGCAGACGGCGAGCAATATAAGCGTGGAAGAATTTTCTGCGGTAGCGTATTTCTTCGGCCACGCACTTCGCCGTGAAACAGGAAGGCCGATTGGTTTGGTAGAGGCGTCCTGGGGCGGATCGAGTATTCAAGCTTGGGTTTCCTCTGCGCGACTGGTGGATAGTCCGTACTACTCGGGGCTAAATGAAACGCGTGAGGCGGCGTTGCGTGTTTTTAAAACACGCTTGGCCAACTGGGAAGCGGAGGGACGCCTTGGTAAAAAGCCGGGTGTCACTGGCGCGGGGCGACCGCAGCATCGACTTAGTGGTATCTATAATGGTATGACGCACCCGATGCGAGGGATTCGGGTTCGCGGTGCAATATGGTATCAAGGCGAATCCAATGCGTCTTCGTCTGAGGTATGGGAAGATTTATTGCCGAGGCTGGTCGATGATCTTCGGGATAATTTTGTAAGTCCGAACATGCCGGTCTATTTTGTGCAGTTGCCAAACATGAATCGTCCGGATTGGCCGGCTTTTAGAGAAATGCAGCGTTCTCTTCATGTCAAGGGAACGGATATGGCCGTGACGATTGACGTGGGTCAAGCCGATGATGTGCATCCTCCTGAGAAGAGACCCGTTGGTGAGCGTCTCGCGCGGTTGGCGCTTGCAGATTCATACAAAAGGAACATCGTGCCCGGCGGCCCACGTGTGGTGGGGATTAAGTTTGTGGCGGAATTAGCGAATGTGTTAGAGATACAATTTGATCGGGTGGGGGAGGGGTTGAAGTCATCGCGAAGTGATGGTGATCTCGGCCAGTTTGTGATTGTCGGTAGTGATGGGCAATCGTATTTTGCGAATGCTGATATACATGGCCAGGATATATTGCGCATTCATTGGGATTCAGATATCAAACCTGTGCGCGTACGCTATGCGTATGAGCCTTCTCCAGATGCTTTTCTAATCAATTCGGAAGGGCTGCCAGCCTCGCCGTTCGACATTGGTTTGGAGTAATGGTTTCGTGTGGCCTACGACTGGATCGCTTTGCGTAATTTGTGGCCGCACCGCGCCGCGTTCGTGCAGTCTAGTTATGGCTAATGGCAAAGCGATTTTGTGTGATTTTTTTGAGTTTGCAGCTGGCAAAATGTTCTGTGATCCGCTTGACAGGCCCTATACTCACCATACAATCGAAACAATGTTGACGAAATATATTAAATATGGTCAACAAAATGAACATTGGGCTTGGATCGAGGTTGTAATGTGCTACAAGTCCAACTGGTTATTAAGGCTTGCGCCCGTCATTGCTGGCTAACGGCAGATCTGAATCAACGTATAAATATTGGAGTCATCCCATGTCTGCTGTGCCACTATCTCGTCGTTCATTTCTCGTTTTTACCGCTGCCGTGATCGGAGCACCGCTGACGAGATACGTCTATGCAGGTGACACTGTGATTGAGCCGAGCGGGTTGGATCAGATGCTGCTTTCGGAGTACGGTTGCGGTCGAGCGACCGCTTATAATGAATCCAACAAAATCGTTACGGTTGGCGATCGCACGCATGTGGCGTGGCTCGATTCGGCGGATAGCCGTTTCTTGGTGCGCATCCGCACGTTCGACCATACTTCAGGGAAGTGGACAGCCACCAAGACACTCGGCGAAGCTCAGGACAACCATGGCGGGCCTGCTCTGGCTGTCGATAGTCGCGGTTATTTACACGTTGTCTATTACCCTCACCATAAGCCATTCAAGTATCAGCGCTCGCGACGTCCCAACGATATTTCGTCATGGACGACGGTCAAAGAAGTGGGCACGCTCTGCACGTATCCGTGCTTGCTGTGCGCACCTGATGACGAACTGTTACTGCTAGCGAGGGAAAGCCGTGGTGATCGTCAGGTCAAAGGGCAAGAGCCTTGGAATATGACCTGGCATGTGAATCTCTATCGCAAGCCCAGTGGAGGTGCGTGGGGTCGTCCTGCTGCGATCATTCATGCGCAACATGTTGGCTATTCGCATTACCAGGCCGAGTTCACTTGGGGGCCGGATCACCGCACACTTCACTTGGTCACTCGGATTCGCGAGAGGCAAGGGGCATGGGAAGAAACCATTGGCTACATGGCCAGCGACGACGCGGGTAAAACTTGGCGTCGCTCTGATGGCACCTCGATCGCATTGCCTGCCACCGCGAAAACAATTGACATCATTGAGCGCGGCGGAACTCTTCTCGAAAAACGTACAACGCTTCTTAGTGGCGGCGTAGCCGTTGACGCTAATGGTTCGCCCCACGTTCTGTATACCGTGCGACAATCGAACGGTGTCTCTGAGGCTTTTGTCGCGACTCCAGATGGTAAGGGCAATTGGGGCCGCACCCCTCTGAGCGATTATCTGCCCCCGGATGTCGCGGGTCATAACCTTACGTTTTCTGGCGGATTGACCTCTACCCGTTCAGGCAAACTCATCGCGGCTGTCACGTCGTATGCGGGCAATAAGCATGCAGAATCATGGGCGGGCACATCTAACGAAATTGTCTGCTTCGAATCCGACAACGCTGGTGAATCTTTTACCGGCCGACTCCTAAGTACACCAGACGCCAGCACCCCGCATTGGTTGCCCAATATCGAACGACCCACGGGGCACAACACGGTATCCGATCGCCCAGGTGTTATTTACACCGCGGGAATTTCAGGCAAAAGTGGCCACGATATTTTATCGAACAAGGTTATGTGGGGGCAGCTTTGAATAGATCGAGCAACCACAGTTTGGGGGATCAAAGACCCGCATAAAAAGATGTCGCAGGGATCAGGTGGGGGGCTTGTTGGAATTGGAGATAATGGCTGGCAATGATTGATGCGAATTTACGATTCCCGTTTTGTTTTCCGTTACGGTATCTCGACTATTCAGGTGACGATTGTGATGGGCTGGGCGGGCCTGTGATTGAAGAATGATTGAAAGCTTATGAAATTTTTACTTCACAAGCTGGCGATGTTGTGCGCGACTGCGATGGGCTGCGCGGTGTTGCTGTGGATTATTGTATGGCTGGTGTTACCGAGTCAGGATGCTGGGCAGACGGTTTACACAGATCAGGAATTGCAAGCTTCGCATGCTGCGCGGGATGTATTTTTTACGCAGAACCAATCGCCCACATTTCACAGGAGCATCCGGGTCAAGCCAACGGGCCAGTCGCCGATTTTAAAGGCGTTGGAATCGGAAGGGTTGTTGCCAGTGTTGGCGGATCGTCTGCCCGCCGATCCGGTTGTGATGGAAGGACTCGAGGGCATCGGGACCTACGGAGGGACGTGGCTGCGTGTCGCCAATTCGCCGTCGGATGTGAGCGTGATCAGTTGGCGTCTGGCCGGGGCCACGTTGACGCGTTGGTCGCCGCTGGGTTATCCGGTGGAGCCGCACATTGCCAAGTCGGTCGAGCCGTCTGACAACCATCGGGTCTGGACGATCACGTTGCGTCCGGGCATGAAGTGGTCTGATGGCGAAGCATTCGATGCCGACGACATTATGTATTGGTGGGAGTGCGAGGCCAACAATGAGGTTTTGGCCCGAAGCCCGCCGGGTTGGATGCGGTCTGGTGCTTCGTTTGGCAAGGTCGAGCGCGTTGATCAATACGCCGTCCGTTTCGTCTTCGACTTTCCCCATCCGCTATTCCCCGAACGACTGGCCAAAGCGCTGGCACCGCTCGAGGCACCAGAGCATTACTTGCGTAAGTTTCACCCCGACCCGGCGATCGGCGACGAGGCCGTGTGCGCCCAGGCGATGAGGGATTTTCAGGTCCCCAGTCGCTCAGCTCTATACACCCACGTCAAACAATTCACCAACCCCCAGCACCCGCGGTTGTGGCCTTGGGTTTACCGCACTTACAAATCCAATCCGCCGCAGGTGTTCGTTCGCAATCCGTACTACTACGTGGTCGATTCACAAGGTAATCAATTGCCTTACATCGACCGCGTGCAGTTCGACGTGCAGTCTGAATCGATGCTGGGTTTGACTGCGGCGAACGGCGGGGTGTCCATGCAAGCCCGCCACATTCGTTTCGAACAGTACACTGAATTGATGTCCCGTCGTGAGTCGGCGGGCACGGAGGTTTATCACTGGTATCCCTCTTCGCGTTCGGTCTACGTGATCAATCCCAACCTCAACCGCCGCATCGATCCAGCCGACCCGTCGACCCAGTGGAAAGCAAAACTGCTGGGCGAAAAGCGTTTTCGGCAAGCGTTGTCACTGGCGATCAATCGCCAACAAATTATTGACGCCGACTTCCACGGCATGGGTGAGCCTGCCCAGGTGGCTCCGGGCAAAGAGTCGCCGTTCTATCACGAGCGTTTGCTTAAATCGTTTACGGATTATGATCCTGCGCGAGCCAATGCGATGCTGGACGAGATCGGACTCACGCAGCGTGACCTCGAAGGGTTCCGCACATTTCCCAACGGCGAGCGGATGACGTTTTTTCTGGACGTCACCAGTTTCACCGGCGTGGGCCCGGCACAGTTCGTGATCGACGACTGGGCTGAGGTTGGTGTGCGGACGATTGTGCGGGAGCGTAGCCGACCGTTATTTTACACCGAGAAGGAAGGGCGCACGTTTGACTTCAACGTCTGGACCGGCGAAAGCGATCACATGCCGATGCTCCAGGCGCGGTATTTCATCCCTGAGAGCGTCGAGTCGTTTTATGCCGTGGGCTGGGGGCGTTGGCGCATGTTGGGCGGCTATTACAACCTGGATACCACCCAAATTCCCGGGGCGATCCCGGTGCCGAAGGACCACCCGTTTTACGAAGCGATCGAGCGTTACGAACAAGCATTACAGGCTCCGACGTTTGACGCGCAGCGGGCGTTGATGTCGCGTGTGATGGACATCGCCGCTGAGAACACCTGGACGATTAGTCTGGCGACTCCGCCGCCGCAGCCGGTGGTGGTGAACAAAGGGCTCCACAACGTGCCGCACAATGCGTTGTACGGGGCACTGTTCATGACGCCCGCGAACGCAGGGATTGAGACGTATTATTTTGAGGACCCGCAGGATTCACCCGGCGCGATCGCCGAGGTGCGTCGCGGGTTGGTGCAAGCGAGCACGATGCCAGGCGGGAATCCCAGTGCGATTTCCGAGGAAGCGACTGAGGGGGTTGGGGGGGCTGTGGGGGGTGTGGGGCACGTGGTGGGGCACGTGGGAGGGGGGCGTGGGGGGGGGCGTTTGGGAATGTTGATTCGCGTCACGGTGATCCTGGTGGGATTGTTGGTAGCCACGTTGATTATTGTGCGCCATCCGTTCATCGGCCGACGGTTGCTGATCCTGATCCCGACGTTGCTGATTATTTCGGTGGTCATCTTCTGCATCATCCAGTTGCCGCCGGGCGACTACCTGACCTCGCGCATTGTTCAGCTTCAGGAGGCAGGCGACCAGGGTGCATTGCAGATGATCGAAGACCTCAAGTTGGTCTTCCATTATGAAGACCCGTTGTGGAAACAGTATGCGCGGTGGATGGGACTGCTGTGGTTCATGACGTTCGAGCAGGCGGACATGGGGCTTTTGCAAGGTCACATGGGCCGATCGATGGAGACCGGCCAACCGGTGAACGACATCGTCGGCGATCGGATGATGCTGACTTTCAGTATCTCATTGGGCACGATCATTTTCACATGGTTGACGGCGATTCCAATCGGGATCTACTCGGCGGTGCGGCAGTATTCGGTGAGCGATTACATTCTGACGTTGGTGGGGTTTGTGGGCATGTGTATCCCGGCGTTTTTGTTGGCGTTGGTGTTGATGGCGGTGTCGGGGGTGCAAGGTTTGTTCTCGCCGGAGTACGCCGCGCAGCCGGAATGGAGCTGGGGTAAGTTCATTGACTTGTTGCAGCACCTGTGGATTCCGATCGTGGTGCTGGGCATCGGCGGAACGGCAGGCATGATCCGCGTGATGCGAGCGAACCTGCTCGACGAATTGCGTAAGCCATACGTGACCACGGCGATGGCCAAGGGGGTTCGGCCGACCAAGCTGTTGTTCAAGTACCCGGTACGTCTGGCGCTCAACCCGTTCATCTCGGGCATCGGCGGGCTGTTCCCGCAACTGGTCAGCGGTGGGGCGATCGTGGCGATGGTGTTAGCGCTGCCAACGGTCGGGCCGTTGTTGTTGTCGGCATTGTTTAGTCAGGACATGTATCTGGCCGGTTCGATGTTGATGGTGCTAAGCATGCTCGGGGTGTTGGGCACGTTGATCAGTGACTTGCTATTGCTGTGGCTTGACCCGCGCATCCGTTATGAAGGGGGCACGCGATGAGCGAGACACCCGTCGAACTCGTGGAAGAACAAGAGCTGGTGCAACAGCCGCTTCCAATGGAAGACGATCAGGAATCGCATGACGATCGCTCGACCAGCAGCGCTGGAGCAATGAGTCAGTGGCAGTTGATCCGTCGGCAGTTTGCTCGGCACAACCTGGCGGTCATCGCGTTATACGTGTTGGTGTTGCTATACCTGTTGGCCATCTTCGCGGATTTCTTTGCGCCCCAGGCCACTCGCACCCGCAACATCGACTACCAGTATTGCCCGCCGCAACTGGTGCAATGGAGCCCGAGCCACGGCCTGCACGTTGACGCGATGCAGTTGACCGTCGACCCGGTGACGTTCCGCAAGACCTACACGCAGCGCGAAGATTTGCCGGTGGAATTGTCGCTGCTGGCTGTGGGTGAGCCGTATCGGTTGTGGGGTTTGATCCCAATGAAGCGGCGGTTCCTCGGGATCGACCGGACGCAGTCGTTGCCGACACCGGAGGATGCGGACGTAGAAGAGGGTGGCACGTTGGTCCAGCCGACGTTTTATTTTCTGGGTGCTGACAGATACGGCCGGGACATTCTCAGCCGTATCCTGCAAGGCTCGCGTATCTCGTTGTCGGTCGGCCTCGTGGGCATCGCGATGACGTTCATGCTGGGGATGACCATCGGCGGGGTCAGTGGTTACGTCGGCGGGCGAACCGACAACATCATTCAACGCGGCATCGAGATCATCAATGCCTTCCCGCACTTGCCGTTGTGGCTGGCGCTCGGCGCATTGGTGCCGCCGGACTGGTCGCCGTTGAAAACTTATTTTGCAATCACGATCGTGTTGAGCTTGCTGGGCTGGACGGGGTTGGCCCGAGTGGTGCGAGGCAAAATCCTATCGCTGCGTGAAGAAGACTACGCCACGGCCGCGCGATTGCTGGGCGCGAGCCATGCACGGATATTGTTCCGACATCTTTTGCCGGGCTTTGCCAGTCACATCATTGTGGCGCTGAGTCTGACTGTCCCATCGATGATCCTGGCCGAGACATCGCTGAGCTTCCTCGGTCTGGGCCTGCGTCCGCCGATCGTGAGTTGGGGCGTGATGCTACAGGACTGCATGGATATCCAGGCGGTGCGTTACTATCCGTGGTTGCTGTTGCCCGTGGTGTTCATCGTGGTGACGGTACTCTCCTTTAACTTCGTCGGCGACGGTTTGCGTGACGCCGCTGACCCCTACGCCACCCAATGACCATGAACACATCCACCCCCGACCCAATTGTTCTGAGCGTCCGCGACCTGAACGTGTCCTTCGACACGATGGACGGCACCACCCACGCGGTGCGTGGCGTCGGCTTCGACCTGCCGCGTGGGAAAACGGTCGCGCTCGTCGGCGAGTCGGGATCGGGCAAGAGCGTCACCAGTTACGCAATCCTCCGGTTGATTCAAAAGCCCGGGCGGATATCCGGCGGTCAAATTATCTTTAACCCTCACGAAGGCGAAACGCTCGACCTCGCAGCGCTGCGCGCCAAAGACCCGCGCTTGTTCAAGGTGCGTGGCGGCAAGATCAGCATGATCTTTCAGGAGCCGATGACCGCGCTGTCGCCGGTGCACACCATCGGCAACCAGATCCGCGAAGCGATCCTCTTGCATCGAAGTGTCACCAAACACGAGGCTGACCAAATCGCCGTGGACATGCTCGGCCACGTCGGCATCCCCGATCCCGAGCAGCGGCTTCGGCAATATCCCTTTGAATTCAGCGGTGGGATGCGGCAGCGCGTCGTCATTGCCATGGCGTTGGTGTGTCGACCCGAGGTGCTCATCGCCGACGAACCGACGACGGCGTTAGACGTGACGATCCAGGCGCAGATTCTCGAGTTGATCAACGACTTGCGTGAACAGATGGGCACCTCGGTGTTGTTTATCACCCACGATCTGGGCGTGGTCGCGCAGGTCGCCGACGACGTGGTGGTCATGCAGCATGGCCGAGTCGTCGAGAAAGCCAGCGTCCGCCAACTCTATCGCCAGCCGTATCACCCGTATACCAAGCGTCTTTTAGCCGCGATGCCCAGCATCGATCCCGAGCCAGATCGAATCGACAAGATCATGCGTGGGGGCCCGCCGTCTTCGGATCGTTTGCCCGACGGCTTTGGGTTCCGTTCGCCTGGCGTGTCGGGCACGTCGAGTGCGTTGGGCGCGTCGAGTGAGGTCGCGCCGCAAATGCACCGCTTTGCCGACGGGCGTGAAGTCTTGGTCTGGCCCCAACCCATCGCGGAGGTCACATCATGAACCATCCCGCCCCCCCAACTCCCCCAACTCCCTCTACTCCCTCTACTCCCTCAGCTCCCCTCACCAACCTCACCTCCCCCAACGCTCAAGCCCAACCGTTGCTGGAAGTGCGCAATCTCTGCAAGCACTTTACGATCAAAGCCAAAGCCAAAGCCAAGGACAACATAAAAGGCAAAAAGAAGGGCCAGATGTCATCGATCCTCAAGGCTGTCGATGGCGTCAGCTTCGATCTCTACCCCGGCCAAACGCTCGGCATCGTCGGCGAGTCGGGCTCAGGAAAAACCACCTGCGCCCGCTGCGTCCTGCGCGCTCTCGACCCCACCTGTGGCACGGTTCGCTTTCGCTCAGCGGGCGGACTTGTCGACTTGGCTCAACTTCATCCGCGCCAACTCAAGCCACTGCGGCAAGAGATGCAGATGATTTTCCAAGACCCGTTTAGTTCGCTTAACCCGCGCATGACGGTGGGCGACATCATCGCTGAACCGTTGGTGATTCACCGCATGGGTAGTCGTGCTCAGCGCGCGCAGCGCGTGGTGGCGATGCTCGAACGCGTGGGTATGCAGGCCAACCACATGTACCGTTACCCCCACGCTTTCTCCGGCGGCCAGCGCCAACGCATCGGCATCGCTCGGGCGTTGATCATGAAGCCCAAGCTCATCGTCGCCGACGAAGCGGTTTCCGCCCTTGACGTGTCGGTACAGGCCAAGGTGCTTGAGTTGCTCCAAGAGTTGCAACAGGAAATGAACCTGACTTACATCTTCGTCTCACACGATCTGAGTGTTGTGCGTGAGGTTTGCGATCACGTTGCGGTCATGTACAAAGGCCGCATTATGGAAATGGCTCCCGCCGCGCAACTTTATACCAACCCCGAACACGCTTACACCAAGGTGCTCATGTCCGCCATCCCCCACCCCGACCCCGATCGCAAACTCAAACCCCTCCGGGTCACCGACCTCACGCCCCAGCAACTCGAACCATTGACTTCAACTTCGGCGATTTCTCAAGTGTGAACTATGCCGACCAAACTGCTATCGCAATTGGCAAAATATTTTCATGGCTCATGCCCATCGCCCACGGGCATGCGACTTAAGTCCACATGACGAAACACCAAAATCGTAAAGATTAATCACGCGAGTTGCTTGAGTTGTTCGCGTAGGGCGTTGGCTTGATTTTCCATCGCAGCCAATTGATCGCGGGTTTGTTGCACCAAGTGGGCGGGGGCTTTATCGGTGTAACCCTTGTTGTTCAAACGCCCGTTGAGGGCCCCGATTGATTTTTCCGCTTCGGCCAAGGCTTTGGTCAGCCGTTGTTTTTCCGCATCCGCATCGATCACGCCATGCACATAAATCTCAACATCGCCAATCCGCGCCGTCGCCGCGTCATCCGGGGCCGTTGCGTTGGCCGCGATGCTCGTCAGATCGCACACGCCCATCGTTTCGATGATCGATCGCAATGACGTGATCCGTTCGACGTGAGCCGTTTTGATCGAACAGGTCAGCCCTTGCCGAGGTGGCAATTTATAATTCGATCGCACCTCACGCACGCCCCCCACGATTTCCTGCGCTAAATCAAAATCGACCTCGGCCGGTTCGTTAATCAATGCCGCATCTGCCTCGGGCCATGCGGCTTTGATGAGCAAATCATTTGCCGGCAATGCTAAACCTGCCACGCCGCGCTGTGGATAGGTCGCGTTGAGTTGTTCCCACAATTTCTCGGTGATAAATGGCATCATCGGATGCAGCAAACGCAACGTGGTATCCAGACACGTCGCCAACACGCGTTGTTGCTGCGCTCCCCCACTTGTTTTCACCGTGGGTTTAATCGCCTCGATGTACCAGTCGCACAAATCCCGCCAGGCAAAATCGTACAACCCTTGCGCGTAGCCATTGAAATCGTACGCCGCGATGGCATCGGTGGCCGCCTGCACCGCGCGGGCCAGGCGTGAGAGAATCCATCGATCAACCAGGGCGTTGGCACTCGAATCATCATCCGTAGGCGTGGCCTCTTCCAGATTGGAAAGCGCGAATCGCGTGGCGTTCCACAATTTATTGGCGAAGTTGCGACCCTCATCAAACTTGTCGCTCGTGTTGCGCCCTGTCGCCTCATCGCGCTTCACCGGCAAACGCACGTCCTGCGTTTGCGTGGTCATTTTGGTCAGCGTAAACCGCATCGCATCCGACCCATGCGAATGAATAATGTCGAGCGGATCGACGCCATTGCCCAACGACTTGGACATCTTGCGCCCATCGCCATCCTGAATCATCGCATGAATAAACACATCCGTGAAAGGCAGGCAATCGCGGAAATACAAATTAAACATCACCATGCGCGACACCCACAACGTAATAATCTCGCGTGCTGTCGACAGACAACTCGACGGATTCCACTGTGCTAATTCGGGCGTCTCGTTAGGCCACCCCATCGTGGAGATAGGCCACAACGCGGATGAGAACCATGTGTCGAGGACGTCGGGGTCACGCTTGAAACCCCATTGTTCGATTGTGGTTGTTACATCACGATCGTTTTCGTCTCTTACACAGATATGGGTCATAAAATCGCGCAACGTTACTACACTGATTGGAGTATCACTGGCTTTTGACCAATTAACTGCAATGCGGTTTTCCGCAATCCATTTGTTTAGCGAAGCGACTTCACTTTCTAGGTTTTCGATTTCTGGTTTAGTGTCAGCATCCCTACTCCAAACCGGGATCCGATGTCCCCACCACAGTTGGCGACTGATGCACCAATCGCGAATATTCTCATGCCACGTTTGAAACGTCTTCGCATAACGTTCCGGCGTAAACTTTAACCTTCCCTCCCATTCTAAACTCTGTGCCTCTGTGCCTCTGTGGTTCTCACCATTCCCCAATGCCCGCAGCGCTGCGCCGGCCAGCCGGTCGTCGGTCACTTTCACGTACCACTGATCCGTGTAATACGGCTCGATCGGCACATGCGAACGATAGCTGTGGCCCACCGCGTGCTTGTGCGGTTTCACGTCTTCCAATAAATCGTTTTGCCGGAACCATTCGATGATCGCTTTGCGCGCTTCGTAGCGATCCAATCCCAATAAAAATTCACCATCACCCACGCCATCGGTCCAGCCATGTTGATCGCTGATCGAACCATCAGGCCCCATCACATTGATGATCGGCAAATCATGGCGTTGGCCGATTTCGTAATCGTTGGGATCGTGGGCGGGGGTGACTTTCAAAAACCCGGTGGCCATCTTCGCTTTTGCGTCGTCCGATTCGGGATCGGGCAGCACCACGTAATCGTCTTCAACGATCGGAATCACGCGGCCGACAATGGGCAAGCGCACTTGTTTACCACGCAGCGCTTCGGCACGCGGGTCTTTGGGATTGATCGCTACGGCTGTGTCGCCGAGCATGGTTTCGGGTCGCGTGGTGGCGACGGTGACGTATTGGATTTCTGATTTCTGATTTTTGATTTCTGATTTGGAATCTTCCACCAACGGATATTTCATGTAATAGAAATGCCCATCGACATCTTCCATCTCAACTTCGTCATCGGCCAGCGCCGTTTGGGTCGCCGGGTCCCAGTTGACCAGGCGTTTGCCGCGATAGATCAGGCCATCTTTGAACAACTGGAAAAATGCTTCACGCACAGCGGCGGCGCATGTGTCGTCCATCGTGAAACGTTGGCGCTGCCAATCGCATGAACAACCCATCGTCTTTAATTGGTTGGTGATGACCTGTTCGTATTCGTCTTTCCATGCCTGAATTTTTGAAACAAATTCATCGCGATCGAAATCGGTGCGTTTCTTGCCTTCCTCGGCCAGCACCCGTTTTTCGACGACGGTTTGCGTGGCAATGCCTGCGTGATCGGTGCCGGGCATCCACATGGCATTGAAACCGCGCATGCGGTGATGCCGGGTGAGGATGTCCTGCAAGGTGTTGTTGAGGCCATGCCCCATGTGCAGCGCGGCGGTCACGTTGGGCGGTGGGATGACGATGGAATAGGGCGGTTTGCTCGGGTCAGGCTCGGCATGAAACGCATTGGCCTGTTCCCATCGCGCGGCGATTTCCGGTTCGACGTCGGCAGCAGAATATGTTTTGGCTAATTCGGGCATGGTTCAATGATCTTGTCGAATATTTCAAACCTGTTTTGTCCACAGATTTCACAGATGGCACAGATTTTTAACGAGGAACGCAGGAACGTAGAAAACTGGATGTTCTTATCTGACTATTGCGAGACAATTTTAGTTTTTGATGGCTTGTTTTCTGTCATCTGTGGCATCTGTGAAATCTGTGGATGCTGTTTTCTATTTTCGTTTTTTGCGTTTTTTGAATTTTGGTTTTTGGCTGGTTGAGCCTTTGGTTTTGCCGAAGGGGTTTTGTCCGCCGGCCATGGCAGCCATGTCGGCGCCGCCGAGGCCGGTCATGGCTTTGAGGCGTTGGCCCATGCCCATGCCTGACATTTGTTTGCCCATTTGCGAAACCATTTCGAATCCCTTGACCAGTTGCGAGACGTCTTTCTGGTTGGTGCCCGAGCCGCGGGCGATGCGTCGGCGGCGCGAGCCACTCAACAGGTCGACGTCGGCGCGTTCGTCGCGGTTCATCGATTGGATGATCGCTTCGGTCTGGTTGATCTGGGATTCGTCGAGGTCGATGTTTTTGAGTTGTTGGCCGATGCCCGGCAACATGCCCAGCAGCGATTTCATGCTGCCCATCTTGCGGATGGTTTTGAGTTGCTTGAGGAAATCGTCCATGGTCATCTTGCCCTTGGCCATTTTTTCCTGCAGGGCCTGGGCTTCTTCTTCGCTGACCTGTTCCTGGGCTTTTTCAACGAGGCTGACGACATCGCCCATGCCGAGGATGCGGCTGGCGATGCGTTCGGGATGGAATGGTTCGATGGCGTCGAGTTTTTCGCCGACGCCGATAAATCGGATCGGGGCGCCAGTGATGTGCCGCACGGACAGGGCTGCACCGCCGCGCGTGTCCGAATCGAATTTGGTCAGGATGACGCCATCGATTTCCAACTGATCGTGGAACGCCTTGGCGGAGTTGACCGCGTCCTGCCCGGTCATGGCATCGATGACCAGATAAATCTGATGCGGATTGACCGCAGCATTAACCTGTCGCAATTCGCCCATCAGGTCGTCGTTGACATGCAAACGGCCGGCGGTGTCGAGAATCAGGACGTCGATGTTTTCGGCGCGGGCTTGTTTGACGGCATTTTTACAAACGGTGACTGCGGCGCCGACGGCCTTGCCATATTCGGCGACCTTGTCGGGCTCGCTGTAGAAGCCGATGGTTTTATCGCCTGCGGCTTCGTCGCGGACCTGTTCGGAGAGGACTTCCAATTGTTTGACTGCTGCGGGTCGTTGGAGGTCAGCGGCGGCCAACATGACCGACTTGCCTTTTTTGCGCAAGTGAGCGGCGAGCTTGCCGCAGGTGGTGGTTTTGCCTGAGCCCTGGAGGCCGGCCATCATGATGATGGTGGGGCCGGGGCTGACGAACATGATTTCACCAGCCCCACTTTGGGTGCTGGTGCTACCAAGGCCCGGGGCATCGCCTTGGATATCTTCCGGGGGTTCGCCGGCCATGAGTTTGATCAGTTCGTCGTGGACGATTTTGATCATCTGCTCGCCGGGGCGGACGTTGTCGATGACGTTTTCACCGAGTGCCTGGGTCTGGACCTCGGCGGTGAATTTCTCGACGACCTCGTAATGGACGTCAGCTTCCAATAGGGCAGCGCGGACCTGTTCCATGGCCTCGCGGACATTGGATTCGGAAATCTTGCCACGGCCTGAGAGGGTTTTGAATGCGTCGCTGAATTTGTCGGTTAGTGTGCCAAACATTGAATCGGGGATTGTAGCAGATTAGGGGCTGGGGTCGGGTTGGAGTGTAGGGTCTGGGGTCTGGGGTCTGGGGGCTAGCAAGCCATAAGCCAGAATGCACTATCTATTATGTATTGCTAAACCCTAGACCCTAAACCCTAGACTCTAGATGCTGAACCCGGAATTCTAGGCCCTGAAGTAAAAATGCAGGGTCATGCCGCCATAGCGGTGGGAATCGGGGGCCGTCCAGTATTCGGGGGACACGGCCGGCGGTTCGGATTCCGAAGGAGCCCGGAGCATGGCGATGGTTTCGGGGACGGCCACGGCATGGAGGCTGTCGAGCAGTTCGCCCACGCGAGCGGCGGTTTTGGGGTTTTCGACCATGCGATAGGGCGGGTCGAGCGTGATCAAATGGATCGGTGCCCGCAACAGTGTGACCAATGATCCGGACAAGGCATCACTGCCCAGGACGGTGGCGTATTCGGCCATGTTCAGGGTGGCGAGGTTTTGATCCAGGCGTTGGCGGGCGGATCGATCGCGTTCGACGAATGTGCAATGCGGGGCGCCTAGGGGGTTGGCCGGGTCGGTTGTGTCGGGGTTATCCAGGGCGCGGGAGAGGGCTTCCAATCCCAGGCTGCCTGTGCCTGCGAACAGGTCGAGAATTTGCAGAGGTTGATTTTCGAACACGCCGAGCGACCAGAGGCGGTCAAACAGGGATTGTTTGACGCGATCGGTGACAGGTCGGGTGGTCTGTTCGCCATCGGGTCCAAGGATGGCACGGGTACGATGTAGGCCGGCAATGATGCGCATGGGATCAGGATAGCAAAATGTTGGGATTTTATTAGCCGCAGATAAACGCAGATAAGCGCGGGTGGGTGCAGATGGCCGGCGGGTGGGGGGGGCGTGCGGATTGCTGGTGATTCTGAAGTGAAACCATAGGAAGGATTGGAAAGATTGGGGAGGGATTCGGGACGGATTGGATAGATGCAGGTTATCGGCGGCTGAATTTTTTTGTTTGATCTGCGTTTATTCGTGTTTATCCGTGGCTAAAAAATCTGAGAATCTGCTAATCTGTGCGACCTATGAGCAAGCGCAAGAAAAAAATGTCGGCCGAAGCGGATAAGTACGTGTTGTATCAGGCATCAGTGCAGATGCCGGATCACGAGGCGTGGTTTATTGATAAGCAATTCAAGCGGTTGTTCGGTCGTAAAGCGATCGTGATGCGTGAGGATTTTTGCGGGACGCACGCGATTTGCTGTGAGTGGGTGAAGCGAGCCAAGGATAAAATTGCCATCGGAGTTGATCTGGACCCAGAGCCGTTGGCGTGGGGCATCAAACACAACCAGGGGAAATTGAAAGACGAACAGCGTGAGCGGATCACGTTGGTCAAGGGTGATGTGTTAGAAATCACCGACGAGGCTGAAGACGATGGCAACTGCAAAGCGGATGTGATCGCGGCTGAGAATTTCAGTTATTTTTGTTTCACGACACGCGACGCATTGCGGACCTATTTCGAAGCCGCGTGGGCGAACCTGCAAGATGAGGGATTGTTTTTGCTGGACATGTTGGGCGGGTCGGAAATGCATTTGCATGGACACGAAGACGTACGCAAAGTCGATGGCCACAAAGGCGTGAAATATGTGTGGGAGCAGGAAAAATTTAATCCGATCACGCATGACGCGCGGTTTCATATCCATTTCCGATTCAAGGATGGATCAAAGCTGAGCCCTGCGTTTACGTATGAATGGCGCATGTGGTCGTTGCCGGAGATTTGCGAATTGTTGGTTGAAGCCGGTTTCGATGACGTGCAGGTGATGTGGGAAGGCACGGATAAAGATGGCGAGCCGAACCACAAATTCAAAGTGGTCGAAGATGCTGAGCCTGATCCGTCGTGGGTGTGCTATGTATTAGCGGTGAAGAAGAAGGCGGCAGAGACAGAGGCAGAGATAGAGACAGAGGTCTAGGGTCTGGGGTTTGGAGGGGGCGGTGGTGGTGGTGGTGGTGGGGGGGGGTGGGGGGTTGGGGTGTAGTCAGGCAGGGCGGGGAAGTTCTTTTCGCGGGGGGAGCGGTCTGTCATTATCATGGGTGGTTCGTTTGCACGTGGGCGGAATTGCAGGTCACTGGTGTTTTGCCATACTGCATTATTGTCATGTTGTATTACTAGACCCTGGCCCCTGAACCCCAGACCCTATCTATGAAATTACAAGCTCCGAAAGGTACTCGAGATTTTTATCCGCAGGAAATGGCCTGGCGGTCGTTTCTGACTGACGCGTGGCGAGAGGTGTCGACACGCAATGGTTTTGAGCAGGTGGATGGGCCGATCTACGAAACGCTGGACCTGTACAAGGTCAAGAGCGGAGATGGCATCGTCAGCGAGCTGTTTCATTTTGAAGATCGGGGCGAGCGTGAGTTAGCGATTCGGCCGGAGTTTACGCCGACGTTGGCGCGCATGGTCGCGGCGAAGGCGAACAGTTTGCCGCGTCCGATTAAATGGTTTGCCACGCCGAACCTGTGCCGGGCAGAGAAACCCCAACGCGGTCGGCTGCGCGAGCACTGGCAGTGGAATATTGATTTGATCGGGGTTGAAGGTGCCATGGCCGACGCGGAGGTGTTGTTCACCGCGATCGATTTTTTCAAACAGATGGGATTAACGCCGGAACACGTGCGGGTGAAATTGAGTCATCGGGAAACGGTTCGGCATATTCTGACGACGTTGGGTGTGGCTGAGGACAAGATGCTCAGCGCGTTTGATCTGTTGGATCGGCGGGACAAAATTTCTGCCGAAGCGTTTGTCGAAGGCGCGAGCCAATTGGGGTTGGATGCCCATGCGGTTGAGCGATTCGAGCAGACATCACGCAGTAAATATTCCGCGGGCCGAGAGGCGGGTGGGTTGAATGGATTGCGCAAAGCGTTAGCGATGGAATCGGATGAGTCGATCGCGGATTTGTTGGCATTGGATGCGGCGCTGGATGCGTTCGGCATCAGTGAGTGGTGCGAGTACGATCTGGGTATCGTGCGCGGCCTGGCGTATTACACGGGGATGGTTTTTGAGGTGCACGAAAAAAGCGGAGCAGAACGCGCGGTGGCTGGCGGTGGTCGTTACGACAAACTGATCGAATTGTTCGGCGGGCCGTCGATGCCCGCGGTGGGGTTTGGCATGGGCGATGTGGTGATCTCGCTGGTGTTGTCTGACAAAGGGTTGATGCCTGCGGATGATGCGGTGGCACCGAAGCCGGCGTATTACGTGATCGCCGCCTCGGACAACGGTGCCGAAGCGATGCCGGGCGTGGTGACGAAATTACGAAGTGCCGGATTGCATGTGCGGTTCAGTTATAAGTCCACGCGCAACGTGGGCAAGTTGATGAAAGATGCCACCGCATCGGGTGCGGCGCAAGTGATTATTCTGGATGATCGCGTGGCCGCAGGGATCGCCAGTGTGAAAAATCTGGCCAACGGCGAACAGGAAGATGTGCCGTTGGGCGAAATCTTCGGGCGCGGGCGGTAGTTTTTACGCGTGATGGTAGGCGATGATTTTTTCATGGCGAGATGTATGGCGCAGGTTTATGATGTCGTGAGTCGTGAGTCGTGAGTCGTGATTCGTGAGTCGTGAGTCGGGCTAAGGGAGTTGCGCGAACCGTAACCAACCACCATCAAGATTGCAGGGGAAAAGTGGGGGGGCGGGGATATGTTTTGGCACAAAGGCGATTTCATTACGAGCAAGCGTTCGAAGCGTATCTGCGTGAAAGCGGGATACCCGCGATATCGGTGGATGAAGCTCGGCGATCAGTTTTTAAGGGCCGTATGCCTGAGGTGCCCGAGGTGGGTGGTGTGACTGGTGTGGCTGGGGCGGATGTAGCACAAGATGATTCGGGTACGTCGGTAGCCCACGGGCCAAGCGGCAAAGCGGGTCGGCTCAAGTCGTTTGATTTTGTGGTCTACAACGTAGGCGGCAAGAATCTGTTGGTGGATGTGAAAGGCCGAAAAGTGAGTCGTAAACGTCGCGGAACAAAAGCCAGCGATGACGCAAAGGGCGCGGGAAAAAGTGCCGGGACAAGCGGGGGAACACGTGGGGGGCGTGGTGGAGGAAGCGGAGGAAGTGGGAGGGGTGGGGGGGTGAGGGCGATGCAGAATTGGGTGACGCGTAGCGATGTGACGAGCTTGACGGTTTGGCGTGATTTGTTTGGCAGTGAGTTTGATGCGGCATTTGTGTTCATGTTCTGGTGCGAGGATGAGCCGACAGACTTGCTGTACCAGGAACTGTTCGAGCATGGCGGGCGATGGTACACGTTATGGGTGGTTCGGCTCGACGACTACACCGCGTGCATGCGTCAACGCAGCGCGAAGTGGGACACATTGTGCGTGCCAGGCCGAGATTTCGAACGCATGGCCCAGCCGCTGGGCGAAGTGATACGCGTGTAATCTTCGCACATTCATGGCCCTTAGTGCTGGCGATATCGTTAAGCAGTCGCAGCACGCCGCTGAGAAATATAAAAAATCATCGCTTGCACCTGCGCTTGTTCCATCGCGTAATTAGAAACCATACACGCCCTTGACGACTGCCGGGCCGACGCTTTCGGCGGGCTATTAAATAATCGAGCATCTTTGGTGCGCATGGCATACGGCGCACATGGTCTGCAGGGCGCACAAAAAAGCGATAGCCATCGCGCGTGAACGAATGCGCGATGGCTATCGAGGTTGCCACGATGCGAGTGCGAGTGGCTTCTATCAAACAATTCCATGAGCATGGGCAGGCTCGATTTTGGGGTTACACGTCTGGTTGATGGGCGTGGTCACCGCACCGCACAGCCCCAAAAGGCCGAGCCGTCGGGCGAAGTTGAAATCACATGCGCCACAGGCTTCGCCACGCCGAACCAGCCTGTCGCTTTGCAATCGCGCTTCTATAATTGGCCCAGCGCTCACGTTTGTGCGCGCGCCGATAGCCGCGTGGCCACGGTCAAAACGTGCTAACCCATGGCCCGGGCACGTGTAAAAAAAATTGCGATCCCTGCTGTTTTTAGCCCGCCAGTGTGGGCGTTTGTGCGCACAAAATCAACCGTTCGCGATGTGCGGCCCAAAATATGCCACTAGGAAAAATTTTATCGCCCGGTCAATTTGAACCACAATTGTCGCCACCATGGTCCGGATACTGCGATAGTTTTACCAGGGAATTTTTTGCGTATTTCATATTTGGTGGTTCCGTCCGGTTGCGTTTTGGCCACGATAAATTGGCGTGAAGCGCTGCTGCTTTTTGGGGCTCGTGATCTGAGCGATCCCGGAGGTAGCTTCATAGACTTTTCGATCTGTGCCCAGCCTTCGGGTGTGTTGGAAAAACGGGCAACGGGTTGAGTTGGAGCGGGGCGATCGAGTACCGCGATGGCTTGTGTCCGACGTCGTTCATGTCGAAGCCAATCTGTTTTACGCTGGCTGGCGGGAAGTGGCTGATGATCACGGACGCTGCCTTTTTGCCATTGGTGTAACCAGCTAAAGGCTTCGCAGTATTCGCCAAATTTTTTGGCATCTGGACAACTTTCCAGATAGATTCTGCTGCCGCCTCCGCCTTTTTCCATAATGGCCAAGCGGCTACTACACGCTTTCAGATTCGGCGGATCTTCGTCGACATATTCGCAGAGCAATTCCATCACAGTGACGGTTTGGTTCCACATCATCCCCTCGCCCCATGGGTGCGTTTTCATGTGGCCCAGGTAATCATGAACGGCTTTACGCGCGGCTGGCAGCGTAGCAATAGACGGAGGCAGATCAATGTCGCTCATGGAAAGGGTGTCCGGAGAAGTTTGAGTGTGTACAACGGCCGTCGAATTTTGTATGTGAGAACAGTTGAGAAAGTTTGCCTGCCGTTGCGCTGCTACGCCTTTACTTCAACTCCACCGTCCAGTATGCGTGATCCAGAAATGCTTGCCAACAGGCGTATTTGTCGGTGCCCAGGCGGAGGCTGATCACGGGATTGCGCTTGGGTTTGACCGGCGGACGGATCAGATGCATGCGGGCTTGCTGGGGGGTTCGGCCACCTTTGCGAGCGTTGCACCCGGTGCAGGCGGCGACGAGGTTTTGCCAACTCGAGCCGCCACCCTGGCTGCGCGGATGGACATGGTCAATGCTCATCTCGGACAGGGGAAAACGTTGGCCACAGTATTGGCATTGATTGTGATCGCGAGCAAAAATATTTCGGCGGTTGAGTTTCACATCCTGCCTGGGCATGCGATCGTATTCGAGCAGGCGGATCACTTTGGGCACGGCCAATTCCATGCGCACGGTGCGCACCCAATCATGTGGATGGGTTTCGAAGGCATCGCGTTCGAGGGAAAGTTCTGCCCAACTTTCAAAATCGTGTCCCAGGTATGACCCGTCGCCGACGTGAATGACCTCTGCCAAGTCTCGCACGAGCAAGGAAAACGCTCGGCGGGCATTGGTGACATGGATGGCCATCCACTGGCGGTTAAGCACCAGGACATGAGCATTGAGATTTGAGGCGGCATTCAACATCCGAGACTCCTCAATTCGTCAGCAATTCCAAGGCCGTAGCATCGTAGCGGATGTGCAGGCTGTGTTCAAAACGTGAGGCCGATAAGAATGTCAAAAAAGGGTTAGGGGCTGGGGTCTAGGGTCTAGGGTCTAGGGGTTAGTAAGGCAGGGGAAGCGTGGGGCGACCGCATGCGTTAAGCGCGCGAGGGAAACGTGGGGGGGGATGTGTTAAGCATGCGGGGGAAACGTGGGGGGGGTGGGGGGATGTGTTAAGCGTGCGGGGGAAATGTGGGGGGGTGGGGTTGATGGGGGGGGCTATTGCGTGTAACCTACGGGACGCGATATGAATGTGTCGCCACACCGTTTGGGGGTGTACCGAAGCGGCCAAACGGGGCAGACTGTAAATCTGCTGACTATGTCTCCCGAGGTTCGAATCCTCGCGCCCCCACTTTTGATTTCAGATTTCTAATTTTTGATTTCTGATCTCCCCCACGCTACCCCTTCATTATTGATGCGGTAGCGTTTTTTATGCGCGGTGATGCCCATTGTTGATGGGGCGATTGGTTTGGGAAAACGGGACGCTGCGCGTCGCCCGCTAAACATAAATTTCGGTCGCGGCTCGTTAAGCATTTCAAAATGTACCACTGCCTAAATTTCTCCCTCCCTCCCTACCCCCCCCCGGAACTTGTGCGATTTTTCTTGTCTTAAAATTTGTTTCAATCTGTGAAAATCTGTGGACAAAAAAACGTCGCCCCATTTGGTGGTGGGACGACGTTCGTTTTTTTTGTTCACACATCTCCCCAAACACCATGACGCGCCAAGCACGCCGGGGGAAACGTGGGGGGGTTATTTCGGGCTGAATGGGTGTTTGCTCGAATCCTTCTTGGCGACCACTTCGCTGGCTTTAGGCTCGCCCTTCATGGCTCGCTCGATGGACAGCTTGGTGGCTTCGTAGTTGTAGTCGTAGATCTTGGTGTCGTCTTCGGCGGCGGGGTGGATGAACACACCGCAGACGATGACGAGGTCTTCGCATTTGTCTTCGGGGATGGTGCCTTCTGCGACGCAGTCAGCGACAGCCTTAGCGACAGCCGCCTGAGCTGGGCCGAACATCTGGACGGCTTGCTTGAGGCCTTTCTGGGTGACCTTGGTGACCAGCACGGTGGCAGGCTTGACCAGGAGGTTGGGGGTGAGCACGGCCATGAGGTTGGTGTGGCCTGCGGTCTGGCCTGCCGCGAGTGCGTTGGCGAACGCGACGCCGACGGGGCCGGACTTGTCGCCGATGAGCAGGTCAATATGAGCGATTTCGTTGCCGTCGCCGGCGAGGGCTTCTCCGATAAGCATGGTGGACATCGTGGGTGGCTCCTTTGCAATAATGCGAATAAAAAAGGTGGTCTACACCGGAGGTGATACCGGGATTGTCCCGTGTTGCGTATCGTTGTCGGTGTAGTTGGCCCTTTTGCCGTGGGGCCGCCATAGTTTGTCGTAGAATTGGGGTCCAATCCTCCAACGTGGAAGCACGCAGTTTTAGCGGGTTGCGGTCGATTATGCAAGCTTCGCCACATATGGTTAGAATGCTCGTCGCTCAGGCAATACCCGCCTACCGGAGAGGTGGCCGAGTGGCTGAAGGCAACGCTTTGCTAAAGCGTCGTAGGTGTTATACGCCTACCGAGGGTTCGAATCCCTCCCTCTCCGCTTTTGAAATTGGTACACGTTCGCGTGTCGAGACGCCCCCCGCGAGATATGCGGTTTATCGCGGGGGATTGGGTGAATTTCAAGCGTCTCTGCGGTTTCGAAAGCAACCCCAGACAATCCCGAAATCAGCCCAACCCATGTAGCCAATCGTCTCTCTCGCCGACAGGGCCAGCGGAGCTTTCAGCGTGCGTTTCATTCCACAATTCTTAGTTGCGGGTCACTGACGCGGAGTCGCCTGTTTGTTGGAAGTGGCCCCGCCTCAGGAAATGCATTGGTTTCTGCCAATCCCGATCGCGTGATCGTCAGCAAATTCAACATAAATTTTTGTTAGCTCCCGGTGAATGCCGGGAGTTTATGTGAAGAGAAATTTGAGGCCGTGCGAATTTTTAATGGGAGGGGTATGACTCATTGACTCACGAAATATCGCACCAGCCTTTTCTTGCCTGGCGTAAGAGTCTGCAGGCTCAAAGGGGGGTAGTGGTTTACATTAACGAGCCGCGACCGTCAGGGAGCGGGTTTCCAACAGGTTTGGCCCGCTCCCTGGCGGTCGCGGCTCGTTAAGCATTTCAAAATGTACCACTACCCAAAGGGGGCGTCGAAAATTATCATTCAACGTGGAATAAGTTTCATCAGGCAGGGTAAGGCAGCGCAGGGTCGAGCCGTCGAAGAATGACAATCCAACGCGGGTGTTCATCGTCCCATCCAGCCACCATCGACGAGCAGGATGTGGCCGTTGACATAGTTTGATGCATTCGAGGCCAGGAAGACCGCGGCGCCTTTGATGTCGTCGGCCGTGCCCCAACGTCCTGCGGGGATGCGTTCGAGAATAGCCGGGCCACGCACTGCGTCGGCTCGCAACGGGGCGGTATTATCCGTGGCGATATATCCCGGAGCGATGGCGTTGACCTGCACGCCTTGGCCGGCCCATTCGTTTGCCAAGGCCTTGGTTAACTGGCCGATCGCGCCCTTGCTGGCTGCATAGCCGGGCACGGTAACGCCTCCTTGAAAAGTCAGCAGCGACGCCGTGAAGATGATCTTGCCTTCACCTCTTGTGACCATGCCCGCGCCGATCTGTCGGCTGATAAACCACGGTGCGTTGAGATTCGTCTCGACAACCTCGTCCCAATATTCATCACGATGTTGCGTGGCCGGCTCACGACGGATCGTGCCCGCATTATTGATCAGGATATCAATCGTGGGGTGCTCGGCATTGATTTGCGTCAGCCAATCTTTCGTCGCAGCGCGATCGGACATATCGCATGTGTAACCATAGAACTTTCGTCCTGTCGCCGTAACGCGTTGTTCGACGTCCGACCCGGTCTGTTCCAATGATCGGCTGACTCCAATGATGTCCGCACCAGCCTCTGCCAGCGCCTCGGCGATCGCCAATCCGATCCCACGTCGACAACCGGTCACAAGCGCGACCTTGCCTTGAAGCCCGAATCTTTCAAGCATGTTCATGAATGACACCTCACCAAAACTTTCACCAGATCGCTGCCCTGTTCGAGTTGCTCAAAACTATCGGCAAGCTGATGCAAATCGATCACCTGACTAACGACACGTTCCAACGGCAACTGTCCTGATGCAGTCATTTCAATCGCGCGATCAAAGTCCTGTGGCTCATATACGCGCGTGCCGCAAAGTCGCAACTCTCGCCAGAAGAAACGGAACAAATCAATCTGCGGCGCCTTCGCAAAGATCGCCACCACCACGATTCGGCCTCGCGTTCGCGGCAGCTTGGTCATCATCTCGGCCCCTGCCGCACTGCCCGACACTTCGAAGACGACATCGGCCCCAGCCCCATCGGTCAGTGCCTCCACACGTTCAACCACATCGGCTTTCGTAGGGTCGATGGTTTCCAGGCCCAGCTCTTGAGCTAGCTTTAGCCGAAACGGATTAACTTCACTGATCAAAACCCGGGCTCCTTCGAGCCGAGCGACCAGCGCGATCAACAGGCCGATCGGCCCCGCGCCTTGTACCACCACAAACTCGCCTGACTGGACCTCGCCGAGTCTGACATCGTGAGCCGCCACGGCAATCGGTTCGATCAACGCGCCATGTTCAAACGACAGTTGTTCGGGCAGTCGATGCAATGTGCTGGCGGGCACGGTCCAAAATTCCTGCATCGCGCCGGGCGTGTCAATTCCCAAAAACTTGAGGTTCATGCAGATGTGATCATGGCCAGCCTTGCATGCCGGACATTGCCCGCAAGCATCCAACGGTCGCACGGTGACGCGATCGCCTTCATGCCAACCATCCACATTCGGCCCGACGGCGGCGATTGTGCCGGCCATCTCGTGCCCGAGGATTTGTGGCATGCGAACGCGAGCGTCCATGTGGCCGAGATAGATGTGCAGATCCGTGCCGCAGATTCCGCAGTGGGACACCGCGATCTGCACTTGTCCTGGGCCGGGCGATTCGGAAACGCAACGGCCGATGGCGATCGTTTTGTCTCCCTTGTAAAAAGCAGCTTCCATGGTTTTTCTCTGAAAAAAATCAAACGCAATCATGCAAGAGAGCCGACGCGTTTTTCAGCGCGACAGGCATGCGGTGCATGGGCCAAACCACAGGCTCGGTATATCGCGCGTATGGGTGTGTTTGTGTGTGAGTGGTGAAGGTGGGGTTGAGGAATATATTGGGTGAGTCCTCTGCCCGATGTTGGCCGACGAATTGCAATGCTGCTACATGTTAAAGGTCCCAAATGGCAGCAGCATTTTGTACGAATATGAATCCGGGTTTTTACAATTCTCGATCAGCTTTTCAATCGTCAGTTGATGGATGTCGTTGTTGGTTTCAATTCTGGGATAGTCTTCAACCTGGTATCGCTTGGCCAGTTCCTCGCAGCCATGCAGCACCAGTGATTTGGGATCGATCTCGATGCCGCGCAGTTTCATGGCTACCATAAATTGCGCAGCGACTCTGATATCCGGAACGACAAAACCGGTCGGAGGATCTTTCATGGTCGAAAAGGCTTCTGCCGCCGGTTCGCCGCCGGTAAAAACCTTGCCTGCGATTTGGATGCAGTCTGCCTCCATTTGCATATGGTGATCTTCCAACGCAGCTTTAGTGCCAAGCAGCCACCGGTAATTCAATTGCCCTTGCGGCAACTCTTCGCATACGAATGCAATTTTCTTGTGGCCTTCCTTGATAAGAAATGACGCAGCAAGATGACCCATAGCGATGGTGTCGCTATCGATTGACTGGACATTCATGTCAAGGTCATCGTTGGAAAGTTCTTTGTAGCTACCAATAATGATAAAAGGTTTTTTGGTACGGATGATGCTGTGGATCAGTTCTCGACTGATCTTGTGCGACAGGATCAGCCCGTCGAGGTCCTGGGCAAAATGCAGCGCTTTTGCGATGACATGATCCGGGTTGTCCGAGTCTTCGATGGCATTAATTTCAAGACGGATATTCTTGTTGGTTGTGATGTCTTGCAACTTGTGCGCGGTGATGGAAAAGGCCTCGTCGCTCAAGCGTCCACCTACCAACAGATAGCCGAGTCTAGCCAGGGGTTTATTGGCGTTTGTGGAGCTGGTAGCGCTGGTGCGTTTGCGTAGCGGTTTGTAGCCAAGCTGCTTCTTAGCGTCGATGACTCTTTGGCGTGTGTCTTCACGTATCTCGGGCCGATTCGCCAGGGCGAGTGACGCGGTGGACACCGAGACCTTGGCCGCCTGGGCCACGTCGGACAATTTGATTTTAGCGCTTTTTACGACCATGGTTTTATTTTATTAAAATAGTGGCGTGCAGTCAATCCGTATTTGACAAATTATTCAAAAATTAATGCCGATTTTGACGATGTGAAACAGGTTTGTCCTTGTAGGAAGTCGTTTTAGGCGTGTCGTTGCCGAAGAGCCTGGTCCGCGTGTTGCGGGGGCTGCTGCGGCGTTTTTTGTGGTTGTGATCGCATGAAAGGGCATGGAATTAGGCTGAATGCTGGGTTTTGTCGTTGTGTGTGTGTGTGTGTGTGTGTGTGTGTGGGGGGTGGGGGGGGGCTGGGATTTCAATGCTGTGGTTGGCTGTGACGGGCATGGGCAAGCTGTTTTGGCTGCATTTATTAAAATTAATTCAAAAAGTGTCGAAATAGTATTGACGTGTAGTGCGGGCGCGTTAAAATTCGACGTATCTGGAGTAGTGTGCTCTGGCAATTCGTTTCGTCTTGTATTTTTTGAGTAACAGGAGATAAACATGTTTAAAGCAGCTCTTTTGGTGGCATTGGCCGTTCTGGCGCCGTTGAATCTTGCGTGTGCCGCCCCTATCTTTGAAGACGATTTTAACCGGGCCTTGCTTGGATCCGACTGGGCAGTCAGCGGTGCTGGCTCGACCGCAACCATTAATGGTTCCGAGCAATTGGAGCTTGAAGGGGCGGGGCCGGTCTACTATGACACGACGATCAATACAGGTGTGAATAATTCGAGTTACACCATTGAATACACGTTGGCTTCATTGTCCGATCAAACCAGCGGCAACTACATTGGGATCGTATCGTTTGGGGATAATCTCGCCGGAGATCGCGTTCAGGCAAACTATGTAACCAACGGAACCAGTGTGCATACTTTGTATCTGCAGGTGTATGACAATGGCGTGCGTGTCGAAAATTATCCAACAAGCGTCGGCGTTAACCTTCGTCAGCATACCAGTCATATCGTGTATGAAGTCGCCACCGATGGTGTGGGTGTCAGCACGGTAACATTTAGTGCGTATGAAGATGCCACAAAAACAAACTTGCTTTTTCAAATGACGCCAAAGGTTTTAACGACCGCGGTAGGTGCGGGGTACGTCGGGTTTTCGTTGCCAAGTGATGCGTACGAAGGGTACAGCATTGACAATTTTGCGCTCAGCAGTGGTGCGATTCCAGAGCCAGCATCAATGATGTTGCTTGCGGCCGGCGGATTGGCCGTGTTGTCCAAGCGAAATCGCGAGTGTCGTTGATGCGGTCGTGATCGGTTGGATAGATTCTTTGATGCGAGTGCCCGCGAGGCATTATAAGTGGATCGGAGAAAGCGGCGGCCTATTGAGTAGGTCGTCGCGGCGTGCCGGGATGTTGGGTGTGTTCGCTGTGTGCCCGGTCGTGGGGCGGGCCTCAAAGGGAACATGCCGAGTCATTGGTTGTTCGGCTGCAGGAAGGATTGTCATATGAATAGAAAGCTTTCATCTATTCGTGAGGTAGGTGCAAATAGGTCAAAGGATGCGGGTAAAAGGATCCGCCGACCAGGCAATAAGTATAAAAGTAAATGTGCATTTACACTGATCGAATTGCTGGGTGTGATATCCATCATCGCATTGCTCATCGCGATACTTCTGCCGTCTCTTAAAATGGCCCGCACGGTGGCGCTACGAATATCATGCTTGTCCAATCAACGCCAGAATATGCTGGCCGCGACAATGTATGCTTCCGAAAACGAAAACTTAATACTATTGTATAAATCATGGGAGACTGGCCCCGAGCAGCCGTGGTATCAACCGTTGTATGACAATAAATTCATTAGTGAGACTAGCGTTTTCACTTGCCCGGATTGGGCACCCGAAGAATTTGATGTCAGCTCATCGCCTTCAAAGTTTTTCAGCTACGGTGCTGAATACAGGCTGAAAGTGCCAGGGCAGTACGACATTATATATTTCGGAATGCTGAATGTATGGCAGTTTCGTGACATCGAGAAAATCGATCGTCCGAGTGAACGTATGTATGTCATGGACAGCGTATGGTCATCAAGTTTGAAACAGGCTTTTGTTGTTCATTATGAAGCGAGTTACAACGTAGGTGCTCACCTAAGGCATCAAGATAAGGCAAACGCGATATATTTTGATGGCCACGCAGAAATATCAGGGGCCGAAGAGTTTTTGAAAGCCGGCATAACCCGGGCATTCGATCATGATGCCTTGCTTGTATTGTTTTAGCGGCTTGGGAAACAAATCCGCCATGGTGTAGCCGGTTGTATATGGCCGTAGCCGGCGGTTACCAGATAGTTTCTCGACACAGATTGTCGTGTAGCAGTTAAATAATCACCAAACTACTGTAAGGATCATAAATGGTTTTTGTTCGATATGTATTATATTCATGCGTCATGATGTTAATGTCTTGTGCTTTTGCTGTTGCAGAGATCCCGGGTGATGAAGCAGGTGCTGCGGTGTTGAAATC
The DNA here is from genome assembly GCA_030426385.1 of Phycisphaerae bacterium. Lineage (GTDB taxonomy): Bacteria > Planctomycetota > Phycisphaerae > Phycisphaerales > Phycisphaeraceae > JAUHYI01. Next base: position 31,797 of record JAUHYI010000002.1, on the reverse strand, counting down.
AGCCGAGCCAATTCCAGTATTAGCGTGGAGTGGGTTGCCAATGCATCTAAGTACAGTTGAACGCTTCAAGGAGCTTCGAGAAGCAGGATTCACTCATCATCTTCAGTCCTATGGCAAGATTGAAGATGTCGAAAAAGTATTGGAGATAGCCGAGAAGACAGATGTAAAAATTATAGCCAACATAATTAAAACCATGCCCATGGAAGATTATATTGAGCGTGTAAAAACTCATGAAGCATTCTATGGGTATCTGATTTCTGATGAACCCAATGCCCTGAAGTTTGAAGAAATTGCCAGGAAAGTAAAAGAAGTGCAGGCTCTGGATTCGGAGAATATCTGCTACGTCAATCTATTGCCAACGTATGGCGGAAAGTATCTAAAGGCTGAAAGCTATGAGGCGTACGTTGATAGTTTTCTAAGTACGGTGCCCGTCAAGTTGTTGTCATACGATCACTATCCAATATTCAGTGACCATGGAACGTTAAAAACCCGACCCGACTTCTATGAAAATCTGGAAATCATACGTGAGCAATCGATCAAGCACGACAAACCGTTTTGGGCATTTGCTCTGACCACTTCGCATTGGGGATACCCAATTCCTACGGTGGCGCATCTTCGCTATCAGGTGTTTAGCAACTTAGCCTATGGTGCTGTGGGTATTCAGTATTTTACCTACTGGACTCTGAAAATATCCAAGCCTAATGCTCCGGTTTTTAGTAGTGCACCGTTGGCGCACAATGGAAACAGAACGGTCGTTTACGATCGGGTCAAACAGGTTAATGCAGAAATCCAGGGATTGGCTGGTGTTTTTATGGGGTCAAAAGTGGTGGATGTATCCCACATTGGCGATACAATTCCGCAAGGAACAAAACAGTATGAAGCTGCCAATCCATTCTTAGATGTAAATACCAATGGCAAAGGTGCGGTTGTTTCGCAGTTAGTGAAGGGAGATCGCCATTTTATGGTGGTCGTCAATAGTGATATACAAAACTATCTCAATCTTGATATCGAAATTCAAGATGACGCTCATGTGTCCACCGTCAACAAGTCGGGCATGATAGAGCCGATCGAGTTGACCCAAAAATCATTTCAGATCGAGCCTGGTGATATACAAGTATTCACATGGCTGAATCCTTTGGGTTCTGGCCAATAGTACCACACGGAACAACGTGCTTAAAATAATTGACAAAATCCCATTTGAGGCCAATGCGTGGCCCGGTTCATGGATGTGGGCTGATATTACCAATTCAAACTCACTTGAACTGGTTCAGTTTGCTATTCGATTTGAAGCACGCAATGACGAAGTATTAAAGCTGCATGTTTCTGCGGATAACCAGTACAAGCTCTATTTGGATGGTGAATTTGTAGGCACCGGCCCGCAAAAAGGCGATATCAATACCTGGTATTTTGATACCTATCATTTTTCAGGTCTTGAATCAAGCGAGCATGTAATTTCTGCTTTGGTTTACTGCAACAAATTTTTAGCCCCTACATCCCAGATTAGTGTGCGGGCGGGATTTTTGGCTGTGGCTGAAAATGAATATGGCACCGTATTCAATGATGCGCAAAACTGGAAGTGCAGAAAGCTGCCAGGATGCAAACCGCTTATGGTTCCCGAAGAAGCCATGCATGCGGGTAGCGGATTTGATATGGCGGGCATGACCGTCGATGAGATGGCTCCCTCGTCCGAATTAATCGAAGCTATATTTGGTTCTGTCGAGCCGCTTCCGCTGGGAAATCCCAAAGACCACAGGTCCCAGTTTGATAGCTACTGGGGCTGGCGATTGATGCCGAGGACAGTGCCTGCTTTAAGTTGTGATTATCATTCGCTGGGTAGGGTAATATCTTCTGGACAGGTTGGGGCAATTCATTCTGAAAGTACCTGCAGTGAACTGCCGTTATGCGATACGCCATCGTTCCCCATTCGTATTGCTCCACATACAAAGTGCAGGCTACTAATCGATCATGGTTCGTTAACAAAGGGATTTCCGGTCTTAATTGCGAGTGGTGGCAATAATTCTCGTATTTCGCTGACATACCAGGAGGGTCTTCAGCAACACGCTGATGATATCTCCGCAAAAGGGCATCGTGATAATACGGCCGGTTGTGTGGCTGTCGGGGTAACGGATATATTTCGCGTGGATGGCCGAAAGGAAGTGTGCTTTGAGCCCCTGACATGCCGTTGCTGGAGATATGTTAATTGTGAAATTGTAACCGATGATAGTCCTTTAGAGATTCATGCGATCGAGTATAGATCGAATGGCTATCCTTATGAATTTAAAGCAGAGATAAAGACAGATCTATGGGTAGAAAGACTAGTTGAACCGGGTTTCAGAACCTTGCGTATGTGTGCTGAAGATACTTATCTGGATTGTCCTTATTACGAAAGGTTGCAATATATTGGTGACACTCGGATTCAGGCCCTGCTTTCCTATGTTCTTGCAGGAGACGATCGGCTAGCTCGACAGGCGATCGATTCTTTTGATCGATCGAAGTTGCCAAATGGCATGATCCAGTCGAGGTATCCGTCGCGTAGCAGGCAAACAATACCCCCATTTGCATTGTTGTACGTTTCTCTATTGCATGATTTCATGATGTGGAGGGGTGATGTTGAGTTTTTACGAAAATATTTGCCAGGCGTGAAGTCGATACTGAATTTATTTATAACGTATCAAAGGCAAGATGGGCTTCTGGAAAATGTGCCCGGCTGGAATTTTGTGGATTGGAGTGCTATGCCTACCTGGGTGGAAGGCATGCCACCGGTTGGTGCTAACGACTTGAATTACATATTAAACTTTCAGTATCTGTATGCGTTAGATCATGCCCGCGAATTATTCCACGGTTGTGGCGACGATGAATATGCTGGCGAACTTGCTTTGCGATCTCGCAACCTGAGAGAGATTCTTAAATCATGTGCCTTTGATGCCAGGCGTAACGCGTTTGCTGATGACTCTGGTTTTAAAAATTTCAGCCAACATGCCAATATTATGGCTATTTTGACCAATACTCATGTTGGTGTCATCGAAGGCCGTGATCTGCTGCAAAAGACTCTACGCGACAAGACTCTGGCCTCGGTTAGTTGTTATTTTTCGTTTTATTTGTTTGAAGCAATGTATACGGTGGGTCGAGCTGACTTGATCCTTCCAGAATTGTCGCATTGGCATGATATGCTTGATAATGGATTGACAACTTTTTCTGAAAACTATGGCAAGTCACGAAGTGATTGTCACGGCTGGTCAGTTCATCCGCTATATCATTTTTTTGCATCGGTTTTGGGGATTCGTCCGGCGGAAGTTGGGTTTGCCCGGGCGACTATTCGGCCAGTATTGGGATCATTAAAGAGTGTTCGAGCCGATTTTATGCACCCGCTTGGTAGGATCGATGTGGATTTCAAGCAGGTGGATGGAATGGTATCGGGGGTTGTCAATTTGCCTGAGGGTGTCGGCTGGTCGAATGTCTCGCATGAGCACCGATTTGCCGTAAGAAATGGCGAGCATGATGCCTTGTATGAGAAGGGGATCGAGAGGGATGTGTTGCTGAGCTTATAAACGGGTAAGGCACCGAGTGACCGAGTGGCTGAGTGACCGAGTGTCATAGCTATGACAAGGCATGACTTTTTGTCTGATTGATAGGGTTAATTATCAACTTTAGTGGTTATATCAATTGTGCATGAAATGGAATCCTATGCGTGCCATATTTTATCCATTGCTTAGTGTAAAGATATGATATGACCGTCGGTGTTTGTATGTTGTGTGAATTATTGATGTGAAAATTTGTCGCCGATTAAGTAGGGGTTGCAGTAAATATGGTAATACGATAGTTAGATGTAGCAGTACGAATAAGAATAACATGATATGAATATATTCCACGATGATATGACAGGTCTTGGCGCAATCCGTTCAAATCGACATGTGTTAAAAAGGATGAACGCAGAGTTTTATTGCATGGAATATTATCATCCGCATGTTGAATTGGTATTTAAAGGATCCGTGATATGAAGTCCCGCCAAGTGATGCCTTGTATTGATAGTCGATGGATCGCGCAGACGTTTGCCTGGCGTCGAGAGGTGACGCGGCCGCAGCGATTGAGTGAAAGTTGGATGCTGCCGGGACAGTCGTATGGTTCGGTTTTACGTGACAAGCAGGGCCAGTGGCGTATGTGGTACTGCGGTGATCCGATGTACTGTGAAAATTATGCAACAAGCCGGGATGGGTTGCATTGGGAACGGCCCGATCTGAATTTAGAATTGAAAGGACTTGATGGCCAAGCGTTGGATTCGAATGCTTTCCTGTATGGTCCGCAAAAAGACAAGCAGGGGAAGTGGCTTGTCTACAGCATGGGGCCGGAAGGTTTTTGTGTTCTGGATAATGAGGAGACTCCGCATCCGAAAGCCAAGGCTCGATTCACAGCACTGTATCTGGCGAACCTGGAAAGCGACGATGGTGGCATTCATAACGGCTATTTTATTGTTTACAGTGACGATGGAATTCATTGGCAGAACGACTCGGATATGCCCGTGGTCAAAGGGTGGATGGATACGAACACCTCGTTCTTTTACGACGCTCGTATAGAGCGTTACGTTATCTATGGGCGGCCGGCCAGTTTTGTTGATCGCGTGTCGCACGCCAATCGTGCCATCGCTCGATTTGAAAGTGAAGACCTGATTCATTGGTCGCCTTGCCGAACGGTACTTGATGTGGATGACCGTGACGCGGACCCGATGAAGCTGCTTGATGAAACCATGCTTCGCTCTGGATCGGGAAAAGTTTTGAGTGATGCTGAGCGGGCGGCCATCTGGGCCTTGGTGACCGAAGGAGCGTATGCCGAGACAGGCGCGATGATCCGAGGTCGTAACCGGCAGTGGTATGGCATGACGGTGTTTCCCTGGGGAGATCTTTATGTCGGAATCGGGATGATGTATGACTTGCCTTCCGGGCATATGTGGTTGGAGTTGCTTCATAGTTATGATGGGATTGATTGGCGTCGGGAAGCCATTCGCAAGCCTTGGCTTGAGATGGATGAAGAAGCGTGGGACTTTCCGATGCAAAAGCCGTTTGCAAGTCCGCCGGTGGTGGTGGGTGACGAACTTTGGTTTTACTACGGAGCGCACGCGTCTACGCATCACGGCAAAAAACTCGCGTCGGCAGAGGGTAGGCCAGAGGTGTGCATCGGAGGACGCAAGTTGATACGAGATCGTTGGGTGGGATATGTGGCAGAGCAATGTAAAGCGGAGATTCTTACCCAGGTTTTGGAAGGTGCTAACGATTTGTCGATTAACGCTGACGTGAAGTCTGACGGTGAATTGAGGATTGAGGTCTGCGACGAACTGGGGGAAACTCTGCCTGGATACGGGTTGGAAGAATGTGTACCGATTACAGCTAGTGATGGAACAGAACTAGCGGTCGCGTGGAAGAACCAGAAGCTCAGTGATTGTGGTCAGCCACGGATTCGATTGAGGATTGTCGCGCAGAATGCGACGTTGTATGCCTTGAGCTTTGGGAAATGATGTGACTCGCTCTAAGGCCGAATTTCGCAATGGCGTTATCGTGGCGCATGAGGGTTAAAGAGAAGCAAGCCCACCAGGCAATGCATGAAGTCTTGACAACATAACCATCAATCATAGCGGCTTGTGTTTGTCGATCGATGGAACAGTAAACCCGCAATAGCGCAACAAGATCAAGAACCGGTTGGCATCATTATCAAAGCAGCGGTGATAGGAATTTTAGATGAAGTATCGTGGTCATAAAACGAAAGAGATTTCATTTCCACTGGGCGGAATTGGTAGCGGTAGTATTGGCCTGGCGGGAAACGGAAGGTTGATTGACTGGGATAATTTCAACAAACCTGACAAAGGTAGTTTAAACGCGTTCACTCATTTCGCGGTTAAAGCGGAAACAAAAGGAAAGGTAGTAGACGCGCGGGTTTTGATAGGCGATCAGTTTCCGCCGTATTCTAATTCGGATGGGAACATTGGTACGGGTCCTTCTCGATGGACCATGCAAGGATTCCCCCATTTTCGTGATCTTGAATTCAATGGCGAGTTTCCACTTGCAGCCATCACGTTCAATGATAAAACCTTTCCAGCACGTATCAAAGAAACCGCCTTTAATCCTTTTATTCCATTAAACGATAAGGATTCGAGCATACCTGCAGCTTTTTTTAGTTTTGAAATCAAAAATACCACTAGTCGGGAGATGACATATACGGTTTCGGGAATGCTGGCAAACCGTCACGCGATAAAACCAACGCATCATTTTGAAAAAGTAGACAAGGTTAGTCTGCTCAAGCTTGGTACAACGAGTCTACCTACGAATGATTTTGAATACGGAGATATGTCCATTGCTACGGATGCCGATGATATCAGCTATCAACAATACGCTTATCGCGGCCAATGGTTCGACACCATGGGTATCTATTGGCTCGATTTTACGAAGCCTGGAAAATTCACGAATCGCAAGTATCCCGATCCTAAGCCTGACGATAATGTGGCCTATGAAAACCATGGGATCATGGCTGCCCATGTGACGCTCAAGCCAGGTGAGTCCAAATCTGTGCGGTTTGTCATAAGTTGGAATTTTCCAAATATGATGAACTATTGGAATCCTGAAAAACAACCCGGTGGCGAAGATAACTGTAAGCCACAAACATGGAAGAACTATTACGCGACGCTTTTTGACGACTCTGCCGCGTCGGCAGCATATGCGCTGGGAAATTGGGATTCGCTTTACCGTCAAACTCTCGCTTTCAAAAAATCTCTTTTTAGTTCTACGTTGCCAGCCTATGTGCTCGATGCAGTTTCGGCCAATATCTCAACGTTAAAATCCCCCACGGTATTTCGCCTGACAGATGGATCGCTATACGGTTTTGAAGGGTGCTACCACAATGCCGGTAGTTGTGAAGGGTCATGCACGCACGTCTGGAACTATGCCTACGCTACGCCGTTTTTGTTTCCCAGACTGGAGCGTTCGCTGCGTGATCTTGAATATCAATATTCGATGCGCGACGATGGGAAAGTAGGGTTTCGGTTGCAGACACCTTTGGGCAGGGGGCTTGAGGAATCGCAACACGCATGCGTCGATGGGCAATTTGGCGGCGTCATCAAGAGTTATCGCGAGTGGAAAGTGTCCGGCGATGAGGGTTGGCTTCAATCCAATTGGAACGCGATCAAGAAGTCCATTGAATTTGCCTGGTCGAAAACCAACGAAGATCAGTGGGATTTGGATAAAGACGGCGTGCTCGAAGGCAGACAACACCATACGCTTGATACAGAACTTTTCGGGCCGAGCTCATATCTCACCGGTTTTTATCTGGCAGCGCTCAAGGCAGGTGCAGAAATGGCTGAGCATTTGGGTGAATGTGAAACCGCGAAGCAATATCGTCGACTCTTTGAACAAGGGAAGACTTGGGTCAATAAAAATCTTTTCAATGGCGAATATTTTCACCAGCAAATTGATGTAACGGAAAAAAATTTTTTGTCGCGATACAAAAAAGATGACAAAAAATTCGGGTCGATTGAAAAGCACTACTGGAGCCAAGAGCATCGCCAACTCAAGCATCAGATCGCCAATGGCTGTCATTGTGATCAAATCATCGCCCAATGGCATGCGAACCTTGTTGGCTTGGGTGAAATATTCGATCGACGTAAAACGAAGAAGGCACTCAAGTCAATCCACAAATATAATTTCAAAAAATCGATGCGCGATATCGCGAATCCATGTCGACTTTTTTCAATGAATGACGAAGCAGGATTGATTATCTGTGATTGGCCCAAAGGGGATAAACCCGCCTGCCCCCTGACCTATGCGGAAGAAACGATGAACGGCTTTGAGTATCAAGCTGCGGGGCATATGATTCAAGAAGGGCTGGTCGATGAGGGATTGGAAATAGTTCGTGCGGTTCGCGATCGCTATGACGGCGAGAAGCGTAATCCCTGGAACGAATTTGAAGCGGGTAGTAACTATGTCCGTTCTATGGCCAGTTTTGCATTGTTGTCTGCCCTGTCAGGTTTTGAATTTGACATGACGAAGAAGCATATTGGATTTGCTCCGAAAGTTCATCATAAAAACTTCCAATGCTTCTGGTCGCTGGAAGATGCATGGGGTATTTATCGACGCGAAGCAGACAAGGTTTATCTTAAAGTCCAATGTGGCGAGTTAATGATTCGTAGTTTTTCAGATAGCCTTTTCGCAGGACGAAAAAAGGTACACGTCGCCAACACAACGATCTCAAAAGTAGGACAGGTTATATCTTTTGACGCCCCATTTTTAATCAAGAAGGGCAAGCCATTAGTCGTTACGATAGGTTGAGTCGGACTACGCGTCTCCAGCCCGACCTCAGTAGTTTATGGAGCCACGGATCATGATGAAACCGTAACGTTTCTGTTTTTGAGTACGCGGATGGCAGGGGGATTACATTGATCACCAGGTGTCGCATGACTTGGGAACATTCAGATAACTCGCATGCGGGGGCAGCGCAGAGTCGGAAGGCGAGTGAAGCCTATGAGGATGCAAAGATTCGCGGTCTATGTGATGAAGGGGCACGCGAATGTGCGATCGAAGCAATGCGGGCCAAGGACGCAGGCGTTGTACCCATGATGAACCTTGAGCTCAAACGTATTTATGACGAACCTTCACCCGACGATGGCACGCGGGTATTGGTCGATCGGCTTTGGCCGCGTGGTGTTGCCAAGGCCAAGGCCGCGATTGACGAATGGGCCAAAGACTTGGCGCCGAGTACTGAGTTGCGTCAATGGTTTGATCACGATGCGGACAAGTTCGACGATTTTGCGCAGAAGTATCGCCATGAACTCAAAAAGAAACAGCAGGCGATTGATGACCTGTTGAAGCGCATTGATAAACGCAAACGGCTGACGCTTCTGACAGCGACCAAGGATTTGCAAATTAGTCACGCTGCGGTTTTAGAACAATACCTCAAGCAATCTCTTTAGAAGTGCCGGGTGCGTGATGTCTGGCATATAAAACATAAAAGAGCCTAAGGCGCCGTGTGTGTGTGGGGGGGGGATTCGAACGAAAAGTTGTAGTCGACTTCGCCGCGCATTGGCGTGCGTGCTCGTATACGCAACCAACCCATACTTAGCGATTGGCGATTAGTGTTTAGCGGGCGACACGCTAGCGTCCCGTTTCGTGGGCGGACGACCTCCTTGTTTCGTGCGCGCAAACACGACGATCAAAATGGGATTGCGATAAGCCGCACGATGTTGATTGAGGGGCGCTCGCGCCTTACGCAAGGCAGGTGCCTCGCTTTATTCCCAAGAATGTTCCGGAAAGGTCGCCGTTTATTAAGTCATAGCAGTTTGGTTAAATTATATGTCTTTTGTGAGATTTTCAGGCATCAAAAAGGCTGGTAGCGGGAATGCATAGGATAAACTGGGAGTTTTAAGCGTAAGCCAACTCTTGACGCCAGATTAGTAATGGATAATAATAACAAAACTATATCTAGACGCGGTGGCGCGGTGTCGGCATTCGGGCTGATGTGGTCTGGTGCTGCGATGGGTGGCGGCTTCTGATTGTTTCATGGGCCGGGCCGGCTACAAAACAGTTTTTGGCTCAATATCTTTTGCCGGTGGTGTGTCGAGGCGATCCGATTCATCGGCAACATCACAGGCGACAAACTCGAAATGGTTTCCGTATGGCGACAATTCCAGCTTCCTCATCCCATGAAAAAAACAGGCATGCTGAGCTTTGCACTCAAGAGAATCCGCGGGGGCGGATGATGCTCGATGGCCTGTGGGCTTTTGCATTCACGTCAGGTCCCGACGAGCCGATCGCGTATGACACGAAGGTGGTGGTGCCCGGCTGTTGGGATGCCACATTGGATCATGCGTTGAAGCGCGGGGTCGGACACTATCGGCGGACATTGCATGTGGCCCAGGCAGGTCGATATCGAGTGTGTTTCGAAGGTGTGGCCAATGGTGCCCGTGTCGAAATTGATGGCGAACTTGTGGCTGATTATTTTGGACCTCACACGCCGTTCGTGACTGACGACATTGAGTTGGCTGCCGGGAACCACGATCTGGTCGTTCATGTTGACAATCGTTTTGGAGATCACAACACCATCTTGTTGGAGAAGTGTGGATGGTATTGTTTCGGCGGTATTCATCGCGCGGTGTGGTTGGAAAAAGTCCCGGATGTTCGCGTTGATCAGTTGCATGTCACGACGCTTGCGTTGAGTGAGCCCAAGGCCACCGTGCGTATTGCGGGCCAGCTTTCGCAGTCGTGCTCCGCAGTGCGTGTGACATTGCAGGATAATCGGGAAAAAGTGATTGCGGTGCGCGATTGGTCTGGCGATGCAACGTTTGACTTGACGTTGGAGCTCGACGATATCACCGCGTGGTCGCCAGATCATCCGGCGCTGTACACCGTTGTGGTGCAGACTCCCGATGATGTGTGTCGCGAGCGGTTTGGCATTCGAACTATCGAAACGCGCGGCCGAACGTTGTTGCTTAACGGGAAGCCGATCCGACTGCGCGGCATCAATCACCACGATTATTATCCTGAAAGCGGGTACACGACTGACTTGTTGCGCATGAAGCGTGACCTCGACATTATCAAAGATATGGGTATGAATTTTGTGCGCACCAGTCACTATCCGAAGGACGGCGCGTTCCTATCACTGTGTGATGAGATGGGCCTTTTGGTTTGGGAAGAAGCGCCCGGTTGGCAAAATGGTCCAGCCGAGATGCGTACGCCGTTATTCAAAACGCAGTATCTGCGTTGCGTGCGCGACATGGTCAGCGCTCACTACAATCATCCGTCGATCATCATGTGGGGATTTCTTAATGAAGTGCGCAGCGAGTACGACGATCTTCGGCCGGTGTTTGAGGCTATCGTTGAACAATTCCGGGCGCTGGATTCGCATCGTCCGATCAGCTTCGCGACCAATCGTGTGCTGGACAATCCGGATCGCATGCTTGACTTGATTGATGTGCTGGCACCGAATCTTTACAACGGGTGGTACGGGACGGAATATGGTGATGCGTTTCCCAAATCACCTGCCGCTTATTTTGAAGAACTATTGAAGTGGTTTGATGAGCCCGATTTGGCAGAAAAGCCTATTATTATCGGTGAATGTGGGGCTGGGGGTACCGCGGGATTTCATCGATTGGATCGTCGGCGATGGAGCGAGGAGCACCAGCTCGACCTGGTGGAAGAGATCATCGATTCCTATGACGCGCATCCGCAATTGGCTGGCTATGCGATATGGTTGTTTAGCGATACTGCTTGCAGTGAAAGCGAAGAGATGAAGCGGCCGTTGTCGCACAACAGCAAGGGCTTGCTTGATGCATATCGTAATCCGAAGATGGCCTATCACATGGTCAAGCGTCGGCTGGGTAAGCGACATGATTGAACTGTGCCGGAACGTGCATGCGTGTGGGGAAGCCAGTGATGGAATAAATGGTGATTGTGAGGTGGGGGGCGTGTGTGTGGGGGTGGTGGGGGGGTTAGTCGGTGGTGTTTTGCGCGAAGCGGGGTTGCATGTGATAGGCGACCACTGAGACCGTGCGTTTGTTCAGTGTTTGGTCGTTGTGGACCAGGCGCGACATGGCAAGCTCTACGACTTCCGCGATGTCGAACCCAAGCCAACGGATCGGAAGCGTGCTTGGCACCAGTCGTGGCCAATCGCATTGAGCGACGACGACTAAATCTTGGGGCACGCGGGTGCCTGCGGCAATCAGTCCTGTCTGTACATGTTCAGCCAGTGCATCGTGCGCGACAATCAAGCCGTCGGGTTTTAATTTGCGTGGCAATCGCATGAGCAGTTCCGCCAAGGGTTGGCCGCCCTGGGGATTTTCGACGTCCACGGGCACCTTCAGATATGGCTTGATCTCCAAGCCAGCCTGTGTCATGACGCCCGCATATTGTTCGAGTAAGCTTTGTGTTCCCATCACTGCGATTGTCTTGCGTCCTTCTTGTTTAAGAGCATCGATCGCTTCGGATATCCAATGCGTCTTGTTGAAACAGATTGTGTCAACGCGCGGGTTGGGCGTGTCGGTAATATGAATCTTGGGAAGCGGCGCTTCGGCCAATTCGGGTAATCGCTCAAGCGTGGAACTGGGAAGGCAAAGCACCATTGCAGCAAGCTCGCCATTACGGATGCTTGCCGTCAGCCGGCGATGGGCTGGCGACTCCGGCCCATTTTCAACACCGCGATAAACTTCCACGTGATACTCAGTGCGTTCTTGCATCTCTTGAAACTGTTGGGTAACCGTACGGCGGAAAATGTTTTCGTGGGCTGATCCGAAGATCAGGGCAATGCGAAATAAATTCGGCGGCCGTTCGCTGACGAAAGAGCCCGATCGGCGGCGTGAGGCGATGAACCCGCCAGTGCGCAGCTCGCTCATCGCGCGCTGCACGGTGATACGGCTGACGCCGAACGAAGCGCCGATCTCATCCCATGATGGCAACGGCGAGCCGGGCGACAGTTGGCCCGAGATGATCTGGTTCTTGATGTCCTGCATGACCACCCGATATTTTTTGTCAGGCGTCGTGGCGATTCGTGTCGACTTGTCTAGCCCGCTGGTGCGTGGTTTCATGGTTGGCATCTCAGTTCTGATTTTCCTGTTCACGCATTAGCAATACGTTTGTGTCTTGGTGTTCACATGCTTCATTGGCATGGAAATGATGCATGGCGCGACGATCTATGCTGGGCTGGTCTTGAGCCAACAGGTTAAGGCTTGGCACAATACCACGCACTCATCTAGTGATATTTAAATGGTCGAGATATATTTCTAAATTCAAATTCTGGGATGCGAGGCGTGATGCTGTTTGAGTGATTTGGACCGTTGCCAGGCACCGTGTCCGAGGCGGATTGTTGGCTTGTAATGTATTTTACGGCAATCCGCTGTGATTTGTCATAATTGCCGGTTTTAATGCGGGATTATTTCCAGATATCGAGCCATTGCGTGCTATGGTTTGTGCTGTTTCCAGTCATATTGGGATACGCGTGATAAGTCGGTATCGACCTCATGCGGACTATAGAGCGGCAGGGAAGCCAGGCTTGCAAGTGTCTTTGCCAAAGTTGTTGACGATCGCCTGATATGCCTGTTACCATCATAAAATATGACTAGTTGATGCCGTGTGCTCATCTTTTGAGATTCTGACAGGGCTGGCGTAACTGGCCCGGCTCACCGGCGACCGAGCCTGTTAAACAGCCTGCGCGAAAGTGCCATGACCAAACGACAAACGCCATCCGAAGCGGCCGACGCATGGCCCGACACAATGTCCGGCGCACAGGATCGTCAGGTATGGCCGATAGGGCGTTTGTTCGAACCGCCTGCGATGTTCGATGTGCCTGATGCGTTCGTGTCGGCATTCGGCGCTGCGTCGCTCGACGAATTACAAGCGCAGGGGATTCGCCCGATCATGTTCGAGGGTGAGCCGACGGCGGGCCGATCGACACGGGTGTTCGCATGGTATGGCAGGCCTCCGCAAGGGAATGGTCGTGCTGATGCTGGCGCACATGCACATGCATGCGGCGATGTTCGTGATGATGTTAGCACGCTGCCGGCGCTACCCGCGATGGTGCTGGTTCATGGTGGCGGTTGCACGGCCAGCGCCACCTGGGTTCGTCATTGGGTCGAGCGCGGTTACGCGGTGCTTGCGATTGATCACGATGGTCACTTGCCTGTGATCGACGAGCAGGCACCGCTGGATACGAAAGGGCGACATCCCTGGATGCGTCATGAACACAGCGGGCCATCGCCGGGTTATTTCGAACACATCAACGCGCCGCCGTGCGAGCAATGGGTCTACCACGCTGTGGCTTCGGTGATCCGTGCGCACTCGCTGTTGCGTCACATGCCTGGGATAGACTCGGCACGCGTTGGCGTGCACGGGCTCTCCTGGGGTGGCTTTCTCACATGTTGGGCCGCGGCTCTCGATCCACGATTTGCCTTGGCAATCAGCGTGTATGGCTGTGGGCATCTTGGCACGCACAGTGCATGGGCGCGCGAAGAATTGGCGGCGATGCATGAGGTTGATCGTTGCCGATGGCTTGAGTTGTGGGACCCAGTGCGCGTGTTGGATCGTGTGCACATGCCGTTCCTATGGCTGACGGGAACCAATGATTTTGCCTACTGGTTGCCTGCGTTACGTCGGTCATTCCAGAGTGTTTCAGGCCCGGCGCAACTGAGTGTTCGTGTGGGCCTCAAACACAGTGAGGCATGCGCCTGGGAGCTGGCCGAGTCGTTTGATTTTGCAGATGCTTGTCATCGTGGTCGAGCGGATCTTGCCCAGGTCGTTGCGGTCGGTATCGATGAGGGTGGCCACTGTGCATGGGTTCGCTATAGCCATGGCGCGGTGGCGCGCATCGTGGCGGTCGAATTGAATTACACCCTCGACGACGACATGTGGCCAGAGCGGGTATGGATGACCGTTCGTGGTATCAAGCCGTCAAGTCACGTTTCAAATCATGACGTGATTAACGACGCAGGTAATCAAACTGGTAATCAAACAGGCAACCACACAAGCAACGACGCAATCAACCATGCTGGCAATCATGCAGACTGCGCCTCAAAAAACAGCGAAGGCCACTTCGAAGCATCGGCTGATATTCCGCAGGGCACGACCGCTTGCTTTTTTAATCTGATTGATGAGCAGGGGCGCGTGATCAGTTCGTCTTACCTCGAGCCCTCCTGAGAAGCTTTACGTGAATCAGTTGGCGCATCAGTTGGCGAACCAGCACGAACACCTGCTCGAAAAAAACTGCCTATGGCTAATACCAATCCTGCAAAATATGCGCGCGTGATTTTGATTTTATAGTTAGCCGCCGCCTTTGCTGTGGCGCGAAACGTGCGTCAAAGCTGGGCCATCGCGCCGCCATAAAGGCGACGGCTAACGCGCGAGTTTTTAATGGCTGGATATTTTTCGGCACTCGATGAAATGGCTGTCTGGTGGAACTGTCACGCCATGGGTTGTGGTACATCCCTATCGAGTTTTGCGGTTGTGCATCGAGTGTGTCTGGCTTGGTCTCGAGAAGGGGGCGGCGTTCTGATCGCGGTCGCAGAAACAGGCACGCGTGATGAATTGGGACAGCCGCGATCGGTCGGCGTACTCGAGAAGCTTTGCGGGATAGATGGTTGGGCTTACATGGTGTCGTTTTTGTTGCTCGATCCATGGCTAGGCAGCTGCCAGTGATGAGTTGCCGCTGCCGTGATGATCTCAAGTGAGGAGCGTCTGGTGGAATCGGCCGACAGCGCGGTGATGATTGCTCCTGGCGAAGTCTTAATGCATCGCAAATCATTGGGAGATAAACGGGCGAATCCCAAGGAAAGTGTCGGTGCCAGAGCCAATCGGTATGGCCAGGGCTGGGCGGACCGCGTCTCGCCGAATGTTGGCATGGGCTACGCCGTGAATCCTAATCGTCGCAGTCACGCGTTTTTTTGAACGTGTGTTTGAACATCATGCCGATCGGTCGTTGACCACCGGTTCGCTGTTGATGGTTTGGATCGAATCTTGGCTGCGCGGTGGCCAGATGCTTTTTAAACTTGTGGATATGCCTTCAGAGGTGTTGCTCACACACGCGCAAATACCCATCCCATTAAAAACTCGCGCGGCCTCAATTTCCCCTTCACACAAACTCCCGGTATTCACCGGGAGCTAATAAAAAACTACACGCGAGTATTTATCGTAATCCGTATAACGTATGATCTGCAATTGCCGCTGCGCTAAGCCAGTTAGGCATTTAAATCCGAGAAGGAAAGACATGGGCATGAGACGGTTCTATTTGTTTGTGTTTGGTACGAAAGTCATCGTATCCAACCGATTCTGGTTCGTGGGTTTTCTCGTAATATCATGAAACATTAGCAGGTCACACTCTACGGAGTGATAGGTTGTCATACTCATGCGCCACGGTATTTCTAAAATCGGCCAAAATAGTTTCACGGGTTACGGAAAATGTGGCATTTATTTGTGGTTATTCACGCGGGCATTTATTGTAGATATTCCTCCGCATTGCTTGTTCGGTTGAAATCTACGCATTATCTGGTCATGCATTTCATTCATCAGTGTTTTTTCTGCAAAGCAACAAGTGACAGGTCATGGCGCTGTCAGCTGGTATACACATGAATCGTTTGCGAACGTGCTTGGGTTGAATTTGTACTTGGCTGGGTATTGCGCGTGATGCAAGCTCGATCGCTTGAGAGCAGATAGTCGTGATTTGTTATATTTCTTTGCGCATTTTGCTTGCTCGGTTATCCACAAGGCATTGATATGACGTGATGTGGAAAATATTTTTTACAAGTAAATGTTGTGAGGGTATGGCGGGTAAGCCTATGGGATGACGGCAATTAAAGCGACTGCGAATTTGATAGCTGTATTCATGTGTCAAAAATTTTATAGATAAACATTGTTCATGCCTTGGCGCGAGGTTGGTCGATGGGTTACAAGTAGCGTTGTATTGGTCGCGGGGCGTTTGGGTTGTGCCTGGGCGTATTGTTTTCTGTCGATCAGGGTTGTGTTTTCTGGGGCTTGAGTATTTCGGGATCTGTAATTTCCATGTTGCAATTGGGGTTCCGGTCGGGCTGTCTATTATTTTGTAGTTAGGACACATTGATATGTGGAATCGACGTTATCGTCGTTTAGCGCGATTGCTGCGCGCTATGGGTAATTCTTCTGAGGGTAATTTCTCGGGTGATGCCAGGAGTTCTTTTGGTGGGGGAAACAATGAGAGGCGAAGACAGACAAAGATGAGTCGATTGCGTCACTATGTGATGTGGCGTGATCGGTTGTTGCGTTCGCGATATGCGGCTGAGGCAACGGACCGAAGATTGCGGTCATGGCTGGTGTATCGATCTCAACTCGTCCAAGGATTTAAGGCTTCCTCGCGTGGTAGGCAGGATGTGATCATGCCAAGCCTTGAGCCGATGGAACCTAGGGTTTTGTTGTCTTCCACAGGGTTGAATAAGGGGACGCTTTATGTGGAGGGTACGTCAGGCGATGATCATATTGTCGTTACACAGCTTGCTGAGCGAGACGAATTTATTGTTAGTCGTAGTCAGATTGGTGTAGATTTTGGCATTCAAAATGTCAGCACGCAGGCATTCAAAGGCGTAAAGCGTATCGTGATCGATGGTGGGGACGGTGATGATCAGATCACTGTTGAGACGACACAAAAAGGTAGGCAGCAAGCCGTTAGCACCACGATATTCGGTGGAGCAGGCGACGACCGAATATGGGGTGGCGCAGGCAAAGATATAATAAGTGGTGGGAATGGCAACGATCTTCTGGATGGCCGCGCAGGTGCGGATGAACTGGACGGCGGGCTTGGTGACGATCTGTTATTCGGAGGCGTGGGCAATGACAAATTAATAGGTGGTGACGGTGATGATGGGCTTTACGGCCAAGCGGGCAAAAACAGTGTTGTCGGTGGCGGCGGTAAAAATCGTCTGCAATCCGAGCAGTGGGATGATGCCGAACGAGATCAAGCTAGAAATAACAAGCAAGACCAAGTTCTCGATGGCGCGTTCGCGCCCGATTTATTCAATCAACCCAAAGCGGCGTCAGCCGATCTGAAAGAACGTCCGCTTTTCAAAGAGTTCGACGCGGATAAAATTTACACAGACACAATCGAGCCGATTGGTTTGGTATCTCAATCTCCTGGTTTCTTGACATCTGAAAACAGTTCAATATCAGAACCTGCACTTGCTGCTGACGGAATTCCGATGTTTCCGTTTGCCGCTTTGACGGTAGGCGGTGGCGGTGAGATTGAAGTCTATGGTCGAGAGGTTTCGATTGGTGATGGTGACGACGTGCCCGATTACATCGACGGTACGATATTCGAAGACCGTTATGTCTATCTTGATTCGATTGATCACGCATTCAAAATAAGAAATACCGGGGACGTTAATCTTGATATACAAGGAATCACGATCAGTGCTGGCCATGTGACAGACTTTGAAGTGATCAGTAGTCCTGCTAACACCACACTGTCAGCAGGCGCAGAAGCCGATCTGGTTATACGTTTTGATCCGACAGCGGCGGGCACACGTTCGGCAGTTATCGAAATTGATATCGATAACGCGTCAATAGAAACGCTTTACGAATTTACGGTCGCCGGTACGGCAACACAAAATCTCAATTCAGGAATACTCGAACTCACCGGAACCACAGGTGATGATCAACTCGAGTTTTCACCGGTACTCGGACAGGACGAGTACGATGTGACGCTGAACGGTAACACCGATCGGATTTCTAAGAACTTGATGGCCACCGTGGAGTTCAACGGGCGAGGCGGTTCAGATACAGCGCTGCTGTATGGAAGCCCGGAGCTTGCCGGAAGCACGGCTGTCGATTTTACGTTTTTGCATCCGACTCATAGCAGTGGAGGTGCATCGACCTTTAGTGGTGGTCATCGCAATCACCTTTTCGGCGTTACGCTGAGCAATACTGAGCATTTCGATGTTTGGGCAACAGCATCAGGCACCGGCTTGGTCGACAACGGTAGTTTTGCAAAACTACACGACACCGCTGGTGACGATCACGTCATTCATCGCTTGCTCAACACGGAGCTGTCGCCTGTCGATACGCAGCCGCAGGACTATTCGGTTAATGCACATCATTTTGATAAGGTTGATGTGTACGGTTCGCAAGGGGGTTCCAACGATTTTGCTGATCTTTTTTCGTCCGAGTTCAATGACCATTTCTATTCGTTTGAAGCATTTAGTAAAATAAATATGCCTTGGGATGGTAGCCACACGGCCGAACGATATACAAGTGGGTTTGAATTCGTTGAAGCTTATGGTGATACGACGGGGCATGATCTGGCCGAGTTTTACGATACGCCCAATCATGACACTTTTACATCTTGGGCCAGTCATCCTGAACAAGAAGATCAGGTCGCTCAGATAGTCGATAATCTGGGGCGAATCCGGCAAGCTATTGATTTCGAACAAGTCAATACGTATCGCACCAGTGGCCTTGGTAACGATCTGGCTATTTTTTACGATACGGAATTGAATGATTCGGTGGCAGCGAATGTTAGCAATATCTTTACCCAAATATTCACGCCGAGCTTCTATCCAACAGACAACTTGTTGCGCTATGCCAGTGGCTATGGGCCGGTCCACGTTAATACCGACGCAGCAAATACGGACTACGATCTCGTTGAATTTTACGGCACCGCCGGTGATGATCAGTACCGAGCTAATTATGAGCACGATCCCGCAGCTTCGCCGGGGGATCTGGTCACGGATTTAATTACCAATGTTGGCCTAAAACATGTACAAACACGCAACTTCGAACAAGCGAATTTTTACTTTGACAACGGCACGAGTGGTGGCGTTGGCGGCAATGACACGGGCACAATATATGATCTTCCAGCCAGCGATTCGGCACTAACGGTTAACACCAGTAACGCCACATTTACCGCTGATGGAAACGTGGTTTATGTTAGTGGGCAAGATACGCTCGGCGTCGTCATTGACGATGGGAGTTATGCTAAGACCGTTTCTACATCACCAGCTTACACGCTAACAGAATATGGTTCGACAGTGACCGGATCATCAACGGTGCGCGTTGGTGAGGTTTACACCCTGTCGCTTTCAGCGTTAAACGCAACATTGTCAGGCTGGACCATTGATTGGGGAGATGGCACGATAGAGGCACTTTCTAGTGGTGCGGTGTCAGCCACGCATACATTTCATACCGGCGGATCAGTAGCCATCGATATCGGCGTGACGGCCGACACCGTTGAGTGGGGCGAGATCAAAGGAACGGTTGGTGTTGATGTCGTCGGCACGCCGCGATTGGAAGATCAGATTTTTTGGGTAGATCAGAATACTGTGGCAGGCGGGTCTGGTTTGGTGATCGGGCAACTTGAGCTTGATGGCGTAGATCTTACCGATTCAGGCATCACTTTTGCCACATTCTCGGGGCACGATGATGGTATTTATCACGTTGATAATAACGGAGCCATAAAAATTGATCCCAGCGAAACCGCAACCTGGGTTGAAACGCACACTCAGGTCGATTTCGATGTCGTCATTACGGATAATCGCACCGCCACCACGTATGAAAACATAGCGTCGGTACGTGTGAATATTGTGCCAAATGTTGCTATTCCTGATGCTGATGTCAGGCAGGCAATTCGCCAAGCCGCAGGTCTTTTGCCTGAGCAAGGTTTGTTGCCGACCGATGTCTCGGGTCTAACCACGCTTGCGATCTTAGAAGACACTGATGGAACACACGACCTCACTGGTATTCAAACGGCGACTAATCTAGCCTCGCTTCAAATTCTCTCTACCGATTTAACCCAAACACCATCAATACAGGGTGTGGCAACTTTTGCCAATGTGACCGATCTGGCCATTCAAGGCGCAGGACTCACGACCGCGATGGTGGACTCATGGTTAGCGACAAACTTTCCTGCGGTGCAAAAACTTGATCTGCGCTATAACCAGATCACTAATCTGCCAACCAGTATTGCTGGCATTTCTTCTCTGGAAGACATCTATTTGCATGGCAACGCGGACCTCGATCCCGCACAGGGCCACCTTGATAGTCTGGCCGGAAAATTCATCAATCTCGATTTGCCATCCAACAATCCTGATGCCGCAACAAATGCCGCTGATCTTGCAGATCGTCTCTACAACTTACCGCTGCGTGGTTACGAATGGGTTCGCAATAATATCAAGTATGCGCCTTATCCTGGTGCGATGCGCGGTGCGCAGGCTACGCTGGATACCCGAGAAGGTAACGATTGGGACACCGCATCGTTGCTACGCGAGGTTCTTATCCAATCTGGGATCACTGCGGGCGATATCAAATATATAAATGATGTTGTTGATGTTGCCCCTTCTTATTTCATTAACTATTTTGGAGCGACTACGTTATCTGGTGCTGATAAGATCGCAGACGCAGCTGGTTTATTAGCGACTGTACTAGGCAATGGCAATGTTCGATTCTTGCATACTTGGCTTGAACTGAATCACGGGGCAACGTTTTACAATCTTGATGCTTCGTGGAAATTACGTGAGTTGCCTGCCGAGCGCATAGCACGTCAAGACTGGATTGATCCAAGTGATGACACGTATTTTTATCAGGACACATATCTCTCAACTGTTCGCCAGGAAACAACAACCGAATATTTCGAGCAGCAAGCCAGGGCATATCTGGCTGCCAACCATCCCGAAGTTTCGTTGAGTGAAATTGTCTATGACGGGCCGATTATTCAGCGTTCGGTTACTGAATTGCCTGTGAGTTATGACTACACAGTGGTCACACCAGATACTCCAGTCACGAAAACGGAAGGTATTCCTGCTGATCAGCATCACCTGGTCACCATCCAAGTTACGACCACAGCAATGACGCCGGTCGAATTATTGTCACACACCGTTAACATGGCAGATGTTGCGCTTAGTCGCATTACCATCGCTCCCCAGAATATCAGCGGCGATATTTATCCCACGTTGTATATTGATGGTGAAGCGGTAGCACAAGCCAATGCTGCGGTTGCTGACAACGATGGCGTTCGTGTTGTGCTGATTCATGACGAACCGGGTGCTGGGACGGCCAGAACATTTGATTTTACGCGCTCAGAAGATGACGTGATCAATGTTGCGTTGAATGCGAATCAGTTTTCAGAACGGTATGTGGAAACACTTCGCGGCATCGTCAACGGACAGATGCACCTGGTGCATAGCAATGCTGGTGCGGTGACCAATGCGGAGCATTTCTTTGGCACGTTAATGCAATTGGCTTCGGCAACCTATTGGCTTGACGCCAATATCCATGAGCGACGTGTCGCCGAATTGACCGGATCGCGGGAAGTTTTCCAGGGCGTTGAATCAGGATTGACGACCAGTGGTCAGGATCTATTGCCGGCTAACATGACCATTCAGTACCCATACTTGCCCGAGTCTATGGGTATCGATTTGCCAAATGCCTTGGCGAAGACCGTTAATCTCAATGGATCAGCCATACCCAGTGAACGTTTCGAGTGGATTGGTTTGGGGAGTTCTCATCTGGAGGCGGCGGTTTGGGAGGAACTAGCCAATGTTGAAGGTGTGTCTACGGTTAAGCTGCTTCAGTTAGCTGGTGATCATCCAAGTATATCCTTGGTTACGCTTCTCCCAACAGACAAAGACAATCTTGATACGCTTATTCCAGGGATACAATCTGGTATTCGTAGTTATATTAAATCGCAATTTGAGCTAACGACTGACAAAAAATACACCAAAGTCATTATACCCACTCATGAATCATCCATTGGGAACGACCCGTCACGGCCGGATTTGTACTGGGAAGGTACCGGTTATATTGCTAAACGAGCTAACGGTGGTATCGGCTATATTATCCATGGTGGTCAGAATGGTGGTCTCGACCCGGCACACGGTGGGCATGTGTCGGTTTCGGATGAAATTATTGTTAATGAGCCAACCAACTCGGCCGCACAACTTTCACTGGGTGATCCGATTAATGTCGTTAATGGTACGGTGACGCATGACGAGACGGACTTCGTCATTCCCAATCTTGGCGTGCCACTGGAGTTTTCGCGGCGATACAGTTCGATCAATGCGGGGCCTGATGCAACCGATTGGTCGCAGCGCGGTATGGGTGAAGGCTGGTCGTTTTCTTACAGTGATCGAATTCGTACAAGTGATAACACATCTGATCTGGCTGGATCGGTAGTTTGGTTTACTGACACCGGTGATCGGTTAGATTTTAAATATGTAGAGCCGACAAACTCGGTCGTGAAAGAACTATGGGTTGGCATTCCAGGTGATAAAACATCAGATATACCAGTGCAGGACCCTGCTTATTTATCCTCGCCAATAACTGGACTGGAGATTTCGACTTCCGGCGACAATTACGGCGAACGAGTTCGCGGATATATTACGGCTCCAACTAGTGGGGATTATACATTCTATATTTCTGGTGATGACTATGTTGATTTATGGTTAAGCAGTAGTGCCGACCCCAGCGATTCTGAAAAAATTGCCTATGTGCCGGGAAGTACGCCGTATGCCGATTTTGGTGTTTATCCAGATTCTCAGGAATCAGATCAGATTACTTTAGAGGCTGGCCAAAGATACTATTTTGAAATTCTTCATAAAGAACAGGATGACCTCGAACATGTCGTGGTTCGATGGACCAAGCCGGGCACATCAACGGTTGATGTCATCCCCCAAGCGGTTCTTTCGCAATATGTTGGCGACAGATTGCTGCCGCCTTCCGGCACAAATCTGGCGAATCCGCAGGGCCTCACT
This sequence comes from Phycisphaerae bacterium, assembly GCA_030426385.1. Taxonomy (GTDB): domain Bacteria; phylum Planctomycetota; class Phycisphaerae; order Phycisphaerales; family Phycisphaeraceae; genus JAUHYI01. The sequence continues at coordinate 8,573 of JAUHYI010000002.1, read as the reverse complement.
GGGAAAATGGAAAAATTGGTCGACGACAGTTATCGCTGGACTGATTTCGAGGGCAACGTGGTTCAGTTTGAAAGCATCGCTGCCGGTGGAAAAATCACGAGTAAGGTAGATCGCTATGGTAACGGCGTAATAATCAATTATGACAGTGTAAATCCCGAGCATATCAGCACTGTTCAGGATGCTCAAAATTCAAGTCGTTCATTGAGTTTCACATACACCGACGACAAAATATCAAGCGTCACAGACACCTCCGGACGTACTTGGAGTTATATCTATATTGGTGACTACTTAGCGAAGGTAACGCCACCGAGCGAAGGAAATGTGCAAGCCGGCAGCAGTCACTACAGCTACTATCCGGATGAAGCCTTGGCAGGGTTGCTCCAGCACGCCACTGATGCTGAAGGCCGGGCGACGAAGTATGAATATTATCTAAACCGTCGCGGATTCCGCGTGACTTCCCCAGCAGGTGATCACCACAGTGTGTCGTTTAATTATCACCGAAATACCGTGTCCTTCATAGAAGAGCGAGGTTTGGCATCTGAGTATTATTTAAACAATCAAGGCAATGTCGCCGCCGTTCTTGAAAATGATCGATCTCTTACGCAGGCGGAGTGGGAGGCTGGGTTACGCACCGCCACGATTGATGAATTCGGGCAACGAACGGTTTTTAACTATGACGACAAAGGGTTGCTGATTAGTACAACCGACGCAACCGAAAGTAACACGTTGTATAGCTACCAAAGTTTTGATAGTGACAGTTATTTCTTGCTCACATCTGTTATTGATCAAGGCGATCCTACCATCATCCCAGGAGATGATCGCCAGGTTATTTTAAATACATACGACAGTTCCGGCCGGCTCCTGACAACCACCGATGTGCTCGGCAACGTCACGGCCCACGAATACACAGGATCGGATGGGGCGCGTGGTTTGGTTACGAAGACCACTCTTCCTAAGGGTGTGGCAACCACTGGGGTCGCTAACGACTACCAGACGGCATACGTTTATGACGCTGACACGGGATTGCTATTAAGCCAGACAAGTTCGGTCGATTCAGCGACCAGTGACACGATCACGACCCAGACGATCTATGATGATCCTGATGGCAACGCCAGTCTCAGCGATACGCGCGGGCACGTTATAGCAACGATTGATCCAAACGGAAACACCACGACGTTTGAATACGACCTTTTGGGCCGTTTGCTAAGCCAGACGTTACCCGACCCTGATGGCGATGTCGCTTCTGGTGGTGGTTCGCTGAACTCGCCAAAAACTTTTTACGCCTACGACCATCTGGGTCGATCAATCGAAACCCGACAGGGCACGGTGGGTTCACAAAGCCGTACTACTTCGACGGAATACGATTTGATGGGGCGTCCGGTTCGTGTGACCAATCCGGATGGTACTTATCGTACGTCAGTCTATGACGACGCGGGTAATCTAGTGTCGCAAACCGACGAGCTTGGTCATGTCACACGTACTGTGTATGACGAGCGACAGAGAGCCATTGAGACGATTTTGGCAGATGGTGCAACTGTTTTTAATGAATATGATGGCGCGGGGCGCATAATTGCTGTGACTGATGCCCGGGGTAACCGTAGTCGGTTTCAGTATGATGTATTAGGCCGCAAGATAGCCGATTACTTGCCTTTGCCAGTTCCTGATCTTGTAGCCCAGTATGAATTTGAAAACAATTTATTGGATGGCATGCTAGATGATGGTTCACATGACGGTGTTTTTATGGGGGGGACAGCTTCGTATGTTACTGGGCATGTGGGGCAAGGCATATCGTTGGATGATACGACTAGCTATGATCGGGTATCATTGCCTCATACACTATTGGATGGCATCAATGATGTGACTTTTTCAACATGGTTTCGGACAACAAAAACAGAAGCGCAGGCATTGGTATCCGCCGCGAATAGTACCAACGACAATGAGTTTATGATATATGCGGCGGATGCTACAACGATTGGGTTTTTTACTGGTGAAAAACAACAAGGTCAAAGTGCAATCAAGGTAGAATGGGGGAGTTTGCCATCGTTCGTTGATGGTGAATGGCATCATATTGTAATGGTTCGTGATGGCACCAGTGATGAGGCGATTTTATACCTGGATGGTGTTTCATATGGCGTACGATCAACGGAAATTAATGCGCTTACGGTTGAATCCAATGGTCTGGTTCTTGGCGAAGAGCAAGATGAAGTTGGCGGAGGTTTTGATGCGAATTCAGCATTTCTTGGCGATTTGGATGGCGTTCTTTTCTATCACGATGTATTAGATGCAAGCGAGGTAGAAAAAATTTATGAGGGTTCGCTTCCTGACAACGTAACGTATTATACCTATGACTATTTCTTCGATGATCTAGTGCATATTGCTGATGCTCGCGGTAACGCCACAATACTTGAATACGATAAGCTTCATCGACTCACCGAAGAGACGATACCCGATCCTGATGGCGATGGACCACTCGGCGATCTTGATGTCTTGTACTCATATGATGCGCATGGAAATCTGGCCACGGTGACTGATGCGCGAGGTCATGTGACCAGCCATGATTATGACGAATTAGATCGACGTATTAGCAGTACGGAAGAAGACCCCGATCAAATCGTCAGCGGGCCCATGGGTGATCTCGTCACAAAATTTATTTATGACGACAATAGCAATCTTCGATATATGGTAAATCCACTGGGGGCGACGTCGTCTGATGTGGAGTATACAGCCGAATATATCTACGATAATCTTAATCGCAAGATAAGTGATATTCTTCCAGATCCTGACGATAATATGGGTGACAACCGCCCACTTACGCAATATATCTACAATAATAGTGGCGACATGGTTGAGGTTGTCGATGCTCGGGGCTACTCAACGTTGACCGGTTATGACATGCAAGGTCGTGTTAATTATGTGGCTGATGCGTTAGGTTATAGTTCTGAGACTCGATATGATCTTGCGGGTAATGTTTTAAGCCAGGTTGACCCTCTAGGTAACGTGATCGTATCGCAATATGATGAGCGTAATCGGCGTATTCAAGAGGTTTTGCCTGATGCTGATGGGCGCGATGGTGATAACGCCCCATTGACCACGTGGGCCTATGACAAGTCAGGTAATGTCATCGCAGTGGCTCAATTAGTTCCGCTTGCCGCAGCCTCATTTTACACAACGAAGTTTGAGTACGATGAGCTCAATAGGGTAACCGCGCTTATTGATGCTGATGGTTATCGTGCTGAGACGGTGTATGATGCGCTAGGTAACGTGATGGCTGAAATTGACGAGCTTGGCCGTGTTTGGTCGTATACTTATGATAGCCGTAATCTTTTAATCACTGAGACTGATCCTCTTAATCAGACTACATATTATGGTTATGACGCTAACAGAAATCTTAAATATGTGACCGATCCACGTGGCGACGACCTTACAAATCTATCGAACAGCGATTGGAGAGATTACACCTCATGGTTCTATTATGACGGCCTCAATCGAGAGGTCGTTTCATACAACGCCTTGGCTACGATGGATGGTGCGGGAATTCCTACCTATGAAACGATTCCCGCCGACCATAATGCCACAAATTGGACGCATTATGATGAGTTGGGTCGAGCCATTGAGTTTGTGGACGAACTGGGGCGATCAACCACGACGATTTATGACAATCTTGGGCGTGCCATCACGGTCAATTCGCCTGATCCTGATGGTGTAGGTTCACAGTTGGCGCCACGTGTTGATTATGTCTATGACGCGATGGGCAACGTGCTTGAGATGACTGAGTGGCTTGATAGCACTGAAACACGTACCTCGTGGACTTTTTATGACGAGCTTGGCCGACCGACCGTTGAAACCGGTGCTTTGGGCGTGGCGGCCTTTAATGGTGATTATGAAGACGCTGCGTCTTTGCCCTATGCACTCACTTACACGGCGGTGACGGGTTTTGATGCGTTGGGAAGGGTTGCATCCGTTCGTGATCCTTTGCAGCAAGTCACATCGTTTGACTACGACGTTCTAGGGCAATTGATTCGTGAAACCGATCCTCTGGGCGCTCAAACATATTTTGACTATGACGTGCTCGGCAACACAATTCAAATCACCGATCGCAACGGTTTGATTACGACGTTCGAGTATGATCGCCAGAATCAGTTGGTCGCCGAAAAATGGTTTGGTATTGGTGCTGACACAGAAGTCGAGACGCCGATCCGTCAGACGTCTCTGAATTATGATGCGGCAGGCCAACTTATTGCGTCGCAAGATCTCGAAGCCCGTTATGTCTACGCCTATGATGACGCGTCTCGTTTAATATCCAAACAATTTGCGCCAGGCCAGTGGTCGGATAATTTTAATAAGAGCATAGAACCCCTTACCGGTTCGTGGGCTATTGACGATATAGGAAGAATCATAGCTCTGCCTGGGACGACTTCATCCATGGCCAAAGTGGCTTCCGCCTCGAGCATGCCAAGCTCATTTGATTTCGAAGTTGTGGCCCGCACCTTGCCGCCTCTTGATTCGGGTGACAATCGTAATGCCGTACTTGTTTTCGATTATCAGGATAGTAACAACTACAAATTCGTAAGCATGGGGGATGGGTCGGATAAATTTACTATCAGTAAACGGGTTGGCGGCACAGCAACCCACCTTGCAGAAAACGATCAGGCTGTTGCTACGGACACCGATTATACTTTGAAGCTTCAGGTGCGGGGGACTGAGGCTAAATTGTGGGTCAATGGCACATCAATTTTAACTTATGATTTCGGCGAAGCGCTTAACGACAGTGCGGTAATGCTGGAGTCGCGTGATTCCTATACAGCGTTTAGTGATATCGTTGTTCGAGAAGTTGATGTGAATGGTGCCCTTATCAAGACCATTCCAATGTTCTTGCCATCGATGGATAATCCATTCATCGAATTTGATTATACCTATGACGTAGCAGGCAACCTCATACAAATTGTTGATACAGTGGATGGGGATACGAGTACCACTTATTACACCCCCGATGAAATCGGCCGCGTTGAAAAAATTGAGCAACTCGGATCATCGACCACGCCTCGCACTGTCACATTCGATTACAACTGGGATTCAAGTCTAAATGAGGTTGTGCGTAAAGACAGCAGTCTCACCAATGCGGTTCGGACCAATTGGATTTATGACGGAACGGGCCGACTGAGCGTGCTCGAACATGACCATGGCCCGAGCCTGGCAAATTCCCTGACCTACACCCAAAACTTCGATCGCGGCAATCGCATCCAGGCCATTAGCCTGCCAAGCGGTAAAACCGTGAGCTATACGCTTGATGCTTCTGATCAACTCACTGGCGCCGACCACAGCGATGTTACCCTCGATGATGAGAGTTACGTCTACGATGAAAACGGAAATCGTATCACCGATGACAGTGTCACTCAGCAAATTGATGACAACAACCATTTGCTAAACGATGGCACATACACTTATGAGTACGATGTCGAGGGCAACCGCACTAAGCGTATCACCATTTCGTCGGGGGCTGAGCGTCGCTACGTCTGGGATCATGCCAATCGTCTGGTCGAGATCACTGACCATGCATCCTCGAGTGCTGATTCCTCACGCACATTGTTCTACCACTACGATTACATGGGCAACCTGATTGCTCAAGCGGTCGATAGCAATGGTGACGCGGTCGGCGGCATAGACCAGGCAGAATATCACGTCTACGATGGCGGGCAGCGCTATGCGACATTCGATTTGTTGCAGCTTGCTGCTGACTTGCGTATGGACGGCGATCTATTCGACAGCGTGACCGCTGACGGAGCCCAGAACGGAAGCTATTTGGTCGACGATGGGACGCTGACTGACAACTTCATCGCAGGCACTCCCACCTATGCTTCCGGCTATTCGGGCCAGAGTCTTTCATTAGGCAGAACGAGCAATTTCGATCATGTGGTTTTGCCTGAAACGCTCGTGGATGGCTTAGACGATGTGACATTCACCGCACGGTTAAAGACAAGCTGGGCATATGGGCAAACGCTGATCTCCGGTGCCAATGCCACAAATGCCAATTCGTATCTGATATATATCAACAATAGCACGACCGTCCAGTTATTTCCCGGACTAAGCAACGGCGATACACCTCTGGAATGGACCATCCCATCACTGGCCGACGGGCAGTGGCACCATTTCGCACTCGTGCGCGACGGAACGAATAACCAGGCCACGGTCTATGTCGACGGCGTATCGTACGGCACTCAGTCCACGACCTTGTACACGATCTCAGTCGATTCAGGTGGTTTAATCCTAGGCGAAGATCAAGACAGCGTCGGCGGCAGTTTTTCAACCAGCCAAGCGTTTTCAGGGCAACTCGACGACGTGCGTTTGTATCCAAGCGCACTGGCGAGCCGCGACATTGCCACGCTGATAAATGGGATTGAGCCCACGACCCGTTATATGTATGGCCCGCAAACGGACATGCTTTTAGCGGTTGAGGATCGCACGACGCCCGGCGGCGCGTTGCGTTGGACGCTAGCGGATCATCAGGGCAGCATCCGCGAAGTGACGAGCATCGCGGGCACCGTGATCGAGCACCGCGTGTTCGATAGCTTTGGCAATCTGACCCAAGCGACCGATGGCTCAAGCAATCCAATCACCGCGGACGATTTGTTGACGGCCGTGACGTTCACGGGCCAGTTCTACGATGCCGACGCGGAGCTATTGCAGTACCGTGCAAGATGGTACGACGCAACGGTAGGCCGCTTCCTAAGCGAAGACCCCGCAGGCTTCGTGGATGGCACGAACCTGTCGGCGTACGTCAACAACAGCCCGGTGATGCTGATCGACCCGTCGGGCTTGAGTTCGCAAAACGTGGTGTTCGGCGACCATAACAACGGCAGCGGCCTAGGCACCTCCCACGGCGGTCACAGCACAGGCAAGTCGAACCCGGCACCGAAGTATGAGAATGTGTATCGTTCGACCCCGAGCCAGTTGGCGACCTCTATAACATCGCCGACCTCGTCGGGTGGTTACTCGGCGTTTGATTTTCTATTCGACACGAACACGTCAGGTTTTGCGACCTCGCCATTGCCAGGGTCGACGCGAAGTGAAGCTCGGACCCAAACCTGGGTTGAGAATGCTGGGGCGATTTGGGGTAGCGCTCAAGCCGGGGCTGGCCAGAGTCCGGCCGGTCAGTTTTTGTCAGGCGTAGGTGAATATAGTGTTGAAGTGGCGATCGGTTTGGGAGAAGTGGTGGCCCCGACGCCGATTGATTATGCAGTGCCGACCAGTGGCATTGGTACGGCGGGGCGATTAGTGGGCCGCGCGCTTGGGGGCGTGGTGTCGTTTGGCGAGATCGTTGTGGGCGGGGGAATCGTCGGTGGAAGTGGAATCTTAGAAGTTGCCAGTGCTGGTACGGCATCTCCGGTAGCATTGCCCGCCTTAGCAGGAGGTACGGCGTTAGCCGCGCACGGTGTAAGTGGTTTGTACAATGCGGGCAATCTTGAGCCATTAAATTATAATTTTAGTAAGTCGAACAGCGGTAAAACCACAGCGACTGGTTCAACACAATCGTCAAGACACAGTGGCGGCAACCGCGGAAGTACGAACGCAAGTGGCACAACAGCCACCGGATCAACCCAAGCCGCAAGGCATGGAAGCAATACGGGAAGTTATCGTAGTAGCGGTAAATCAAATCTTCGTAATCTCGGGTTAGATAAAGTAGATGTAGGCAATACGAGTTTTAATACTGGACGCAAGAAATTAGAAAATAATGGGTTTAAACGAGTTTTTAAAAACAATCAAACGGGACGCGTAACCTTTGAACATCCTCAAACAAAAGCAAAAGTTCACTATGATCCAAATGATATAAATCCGTATACTGGTAAAAAGTCACCGAGCTGGCATATTGAAGATCGTGGTGGCAATAGATTTAATCAAACTGGACGTCCCGTTAATCGTGATGATCCCTCGGCACATATTCCCGCAAAAAATTAAATTAATGGATGTTATTGAAATGGATTCATTGTCACATATATTTTCTGATGCATTATTGATTGACATCGATTTTTCCAAGTGGAATGATTCAATTGATATGTATTTAATTGGGCCTTCTGAAGAAGGGGTTTTATCAAATCGTCTTCCGGTTTATTTGGTGTCTTTTAAAGAGGTTGTAAATTTCAGTTGTAGCTTCAATCATCATCAAGCCCAAAAAACAGATGGTATTGATAATTTTCAATGGAGAATTCATTGTTTTAAAAATCATAAGATAGATGATTTGTATACATCGACATTCTGGTATTTCGAGGATTTTCCACGGGTCACTGTTAAATACAAATATATCAAGGTTTCTCAGGTTAAGGCCAAAAATTTAGATGACTTGTTTCCTGAGTGGAATAAGCCTTTTAGTGGTTTTATTCGAACTCATACTTTAGAGGTCGGTAATGAAATTAGGATGGAACTTCCTCTGTCAGAGGGGAAAGCAGGCAACTAGGGGGGAGTGCACAATGGGGGATAAGAAAGAAACTATGAAAGCCGGGTCTCCCGGCGGGCGGTAGCGGGATCGCGTTAAGTTAACGTGTCCCATACAACGCTCGTTGTACTAGACCAACCTCTTA
>JAUHYI010000057.1 GCA_030426385.1 Phycisphaerae bacterium | reverse complement strand
CAACTCCAGAACGGTCACATTGGTATTGGTGTACACGCACATTTCGCCGGCTATCTGCATCGCGTGCTCGACAATCGCTCGGGGGCCCATCTCGGTGTGCCGAGTGAGTGATCGGGCACTGGCGGTGGCAAAATCGCCCCCTGAGCCGATGGCCACGATCCCGTCCGAGGGCTCGATCACTTCGCCCGAGCCGGACACCAACAGACTGCACGACTGGTCGGCGACGATCAGCAGACTTTCCAGCCGCCGCAGCATCCGGTCGGTCCGCCACAGTTTCGCCAACTCGATCGCTGCCTTTTTCACATTGGCAGGCGTTTCTTTGAGCTTCCCCTCAAACCGATCAAACAGGCTGAACGCGTCGGCCACCGAGCCGGCAAATCCGATCAGCACCCCTGCTTTGTTCGCACCGAAGCCGTCAAGTTTGCGAACCTTCACCGCGTCCGACTTGGCAATCACATGATTCATCGTCACCTGGCCATCTCCTCCGATGGCAACGTGGGTTTCGTGACGGACACATAAAATAGTCGTGGCATGGAACATGTTTATATAGACACCAATCGTCAGGTTTAGTTCAGGGTTAGTTTAATGTCAGCCAGGCCAATCTTCGCCTCGCCCACACGTCGGAACAATCACAGCAGCCCCGCATTATACACCGCTGATTTGGAAAAACTGACGCAAGGCAAACCGCCCCAAATAGTCGGTACTGGGCTAGCCTGAATTTTCTGACGAGCCGCGACCGTCAGGGAGCGGGTTTCCGTATGGCAGGCCCGCTTCCTGACGGTCGCGGCTCGTTGTTTTTCAAACTAGCCCACTACCAAATAGTCTTGGTCTATTTTGGCAAACCATGACCATGACCATGGCCACGATCACGACTGTGACTGTGACTGTGACTGCGACTGTGACTGCGACTGCGACTGCGACATCATGTAAAAACCCCCGGCGAGTGGCCGGGGGCTAAAAAACACGCAATGAAGTTTGACCAAAAACTCAGGACCAGACGCCGACTTCGGAGAGGGTGTAGCTGATGCCTGACACGTCTTTGGTGTTGGTTGAACCACTGCTGCCGTCGATGGTCAATGGCTGGTAGCCCGAGGCATACAGATCAAACCCGTTGCCGACCAGTTGCCCGAAATTGTTACGTCCCAGGAAATGGTTGCTGCCAGCCCCTGCGTACAAGGTCGCGGTATCGGTGCCCGACCCGGACGTGCGATAGGTGTTGACCTTGTCATAGCCACTGGCATATCGGTATAGGCCGACGCTTGAACTCATGTCGGAGAAATTCGCAGTGCCTCGATAGGCATCGTTGCCTGAGGTGTCATAGAACTCGGCAAAATCAGTGCCACCTGAAATCGCGTAGCTGTTGACACGTTCATAGCTGGAAACGTAGCGATACAAGCCATCGCTGGACATATCGACGAACGGCTCAAAGCTTCGCAGATGATCGTTGCCGGGCGTGTCGTACAGTTCCGCCAGATCATCGCCGCCGCCAATCACGGCATAGGAGTTGACCTGGTTGTAACCCGAAGCGTAGCGATAGTTGCCCGTGTATGGCCCACTGATCGATTGCATATCGGAGAAGTTCGAGAAGCTGCGGAAGCGATCGGTGCCTTCGGTATCGTAGAACTCAGCAAAGTTATGACCGCCGAAGATCGCATAGCTGTTGACTTGTTCAAAATTCGCTGCGTAAACATAGCGACCGGCGCGGCTGCCTGTGGTGGAACTGATGTCGGTCCATGGGCCGAAGCTGCGGAGTTGATCGTTGCCATCGGTGTCGTAGAGTTCGGTAAAGTCGTGTCCGCCGTTGACCGCATAGGCGTTGTAGCGATCGAACCCGGAGACATATCGGCTGTTGGTACCGCTGCCGCCGTTGACGCGATTCATGACGGCAAAATCAGGGAACGCCTGGAAAGTATCGCCGCCGGTGGAGTCCCACCATTCTGCGAAGTCGTTGCTACCGCCGGAGGTGCCATAGACGTTGACCCGATCAAAGCCATGCACGGTACGATTGAGTCCGTTGACCGAACCGCCCGAGGAATTGATGTCGGTAAATTCAGGGAAGCTACGCACATGATCGTCGCCGTCGGTGTCATAGATTTCCGCAAAATCGTCAGCCCCGCCGTTGTTGCCGAACACGGTGATGTTGCCGTATCCGTTGACGGTGTTACTGTAACCAGTGCCCGAAAGCGTGGTGCTGGTGGGGAATGACACGAGCCGATCGTTGCCCGTTGAATCATGGAGTTGGGCAATGTCATTGCTGCCGCCGTTGACGGTGACGGATTCCATTTGCGTGACGGTGGCGTTGTAGCCGTTGCCATAGAGCACCCCGGAACCGTTGCCGAACAGCAGCGCGGTGTTGGCTGAGACATCGCCGTTGAGCGTGGCCATGTCGGTGCCTGATCCACCGAGGAACAAGACGGAGCTGACGTCACTGGTGAGGAATCCAGCGGCCAGATTTCCGCGAGCGACGGTGAACACCCCGGTCGTGCCTGCATCAAAGCCGAACGAATCATTGCCCGCTGTGCCCGGAATGGTTAACGCGCCATCGATCAGGCGATACCAGAGAACGTTGCCGTCGAGGATGGAAACGGTGCCAGTGTTTTCTGTCCCGCCGATGATTTCTTCCGAAGGTGTCACGATGACGTTAAACGTTTCGGTGGATTCGACTTCGTTGTCACCGATCGAATCGATCACGATGGCTGCGGTGGTTTGTCCGGGTTGGAACGTCACGCTACCGGATTGGCCGGTGTAATCCTGGCCGGTGATGGCGGAAATATCTGCCGTGGTGTAGTTCATCGTGATGGCCGTGGCGCTGGGTCGTGAGAGCGTCACCGGTATCGCCACTTGTCGCACATAGCGATTCACGCCTTCCTCGATCACCGCGTCACCGACATGCAACCCGAGGCTGCTGCCACTGCCGTCATCGTCTAGGATTGTGCCGGTGGCTTGCAATTCCGAAACGCCACCAGCAAATACCGCATTGGCAATATTGGTCAACGTCAGCGTCATGAACTCGTCAGCTTCATCGGACGTATCGCCTTTCACGCGAATCGAAATGATCGTGCTTGTATCGCCCGCAGAAATGGATGCATACGATTCGTCATACGTGTAGTAGTCCGTGTTGTCGGTCGCCGAACCACTGCTGCTGGTGTAACGGAAGCTGACGGTGTTGGTCGCCGGTTGCGAAAGTGTGACCACGAAATCCATGTACTGACTAAAGCCGCTCGATTCGCGGGTCTGGGCATTGGCGATCGACAGGACCGGCAGCGTGTTGCCGATTGCGCCATCGAGTTGCGTGCCATTGGCATCGTCATCGAGCAATCGCATTTCACCGGCAAACACTTCGGCGGCTGTGGCGATTTCACTTGGTCGGGTCACCGCCAGGCTGAACACTTCCGTGTCTTCGAAAATCAAATCGCCAATCGTGTTGACGATGACCGCTTTGTGCGTTTCGCCCGGCAGGAAGGTCAACGTGCCGCTGGTGCTTTCATAGTCATCGCCAGCCAGCGCTGAACCATCGACGGTGGTATAGGGCACTGAAATCGTCGTGGTTGAAGGCCGGGACAAGGTCACATTGAATACCACTTCCTGCGAGCCACTGTTTCCTTCCACCACCGCCCCGTCGCTGACATCGATGCTCAAACGATTACCGCCGGTGTCTTCTTCGAGAATGATGCCGGTGGCTAGTGCGGTGCTGTGATCACCGGCAAACACGGCGTTGTCCAGGTTGTAAAAACCCAGATCGAAAAACTCATCCGCTTCAACCGTGTTGTCACCAATGATTCTGATAGAGAACGTGTCGACATTTTCACCGGCGGACATCACCAGTGTTGAGTTCGAACTGGTGTTGTAAAAATCAAAACCTTCGGTCGCTGACCCATCAATGGTCTGATAGTCGAGGCGAATATCATTGATCGCTGGCTCGGACAGGATCAATTTGAAATCCACATACTGCGACGTGCCGTCAGATTCCAGGTTGCTTGCACCGATGATGTTGAGCACAGGCGTGTTGGCAGTGGCCGAATCATCGCTGAGCAGATACGCCATGCCTGCGAAATTTTCTGCGGCGGTCGCGATGTCACTGGTAGGTGTCAGCACGAGATTAAAATGCTCAGCACTTTCGATTTTCGTATCCGATTGCGTGGACACGGTCACCGTTTTATGCGTTTCGCCGGGCAGAAATGTAACGGTCCCACTGGTGGCGGTGTAGTCTTCGCCCGCCAATGCCGAACCATCCGCCGTGGTGTAATTCATCGTGATGGCCGTTCGCGATGGACGCGAAAGGTAAACATCAAACATCACCGATTGCGTACCACTGTCACCTTCGAGAAGGAACGGATCACTCACATCAAACGCCAGACGATTGCCGCCCGTGTCTTCTTCAAGAATCAAACCGCTGGCTCGTAACAGCGGACTTTGCCCGGCAAATACCGCGTTTTTCGGGTTTGATAATTCCAACTCAAAAAACTCATCGGTTTCCACGGTGTTGTCGCCGTAGATGCGAACCGACATGACCGCGCTGCTTTCACCGGCCGCAATGATCAGACTGTTGGTGGTGTCCAGCCCATAAATATCGTAAGAGGCTTCATGAGCGGTACCGCTGATCGTTTCGAAATCCACACGCACATCATTAACCGCAGGCTCGGATAAAAATACACGGAAATCCACATACTGGCTGTACCCATCCGATTCCAGATTGCGTGCCCCCAACATATTCAACACCGGCGTACCATCGGCCGCATCATCATCAAGCAATGTCGCCGTGCCCGCAAAAATTTCAGCCGACGAGCTGATGTCTGACGTCGGCGTCACCACCAGATTAAACGACTCCGCGCCTTCGAGCGTCGTGTCGGCATTGGTGGTTACATGAATACTCTTGCGCGTCTCGCCAGGTTGGAAGGTGATGCTACCCGACTTGGCAACATAGTCCTCGCCAGCTTTGGCGGAACCGTCGGACGTGGTGTAGTTGAACGTCAACGCCGTGGCCGATGGCTGCGACAACAACACATCAAACACGGCCGTTTTTGTTCCGGCATCGCCTTCAACCAGCAACGGGTCACTCACATCCAGCGACAAGTTATTACCGCCGTTGTCATCCTCTACCGTCACCGCCGTCGAACGCAACGCAACCGCACCGCCAGCAAACACCGCGTTCTTCACATTCGTCAGTTCCAGATCGTAAAACTCATCGGCCTCCAGTTCATTGTCGCCATTCATGCGAATCGAAATGATGCCACTGGTTTCACCGGCTCGGATGATCAAGCTTGACGTTTGCTCTGTGCGGTAAAAGTCGTAATCTTCGTTCGCCGAACCGTCGATCACCTGGTAATCCACATAAATATCATTGACCGCTGGCTCGGACAATAACACGCGAAAATCGTGGTAATAGCTCGTGCCGTCACTTTCCAGATTACTTGCACCGAACAGCGACATCACCGGCGTGCCGTCTGCCGCATCATCATCAAGCAGCACCGCCTGGCCGGAAACCACCTGCGCGTCCGAACTGATGGCGCCGGTCGGCGTCACCACCAGATTGAAATATTCCGTGTCCTCGAGCGTCATGTCGCCCGAAACCGGCACACTGACCGTCTTCTTGGTTTGTCCCGAGGTGAATGTCACGCTGCCGCTGGTCGTGGTGTAATCCTCACCGGCCAAGGCGGAGCCGTCAGCCGTCGTATAGTTCAGCGTAATATCCGAACCCGAGGCCTGCGACAGTTCAATTTCGAACACCGCGTTTTGTGAGCCACTGTCACCTTCAACCAGATCGACATTGCTAACGTTCAGCGCCAGCTTGTTGCCGCCGCCATCGTCATCTTGAATCACGCCGGTAAACCGCGCCCGATCCACATCGCCCGCCAAACGCGCGTTTTGCACATTGGTGATTTCCAACTCGAAAAACTCATCGGTTTCGACCGTGTTCTCTCCATACACTCGCACGGAAATGGTGCCCGTCGTCTGTCCCGCGGCGATCACCAGACGGCTGGTTTGTTTATCGTTGTAAATGTCCCAGTCTTCTTCGGCCGTTCGCGTGATGGTCTGGTAGTCCAGATACACATCATTGATCGCGGCCTCGGACAAGGTCAGCGTAAAATCAACGTACTCACTGGTGCCGTCTGTTTCTGACACCGCCGTGCTGGTCACGGTCATGACTGGCAGGCCGTTGATGAGATTGCTCACAGGCGAGCCGAACGATGTCGATGGGCCTGAGTTCGCGGTCGTGTCCACCGAACCATCCGCACTGGCATAGATGGCCGACGCGCCAAACCCATGGCTCATATCCATGGGATCAAGCGTCGGCAGCAGCGACGAACTCAACAGGCATCGCTGTTCAAGCGGTTCCATCACGCCACGATTCTGGGCCACCGCTTGCTGCGAAGCTCGCTGACGTTGACGCCTGCGAAGGGCCGATTGCTGACGTGACTCTCGAGCGCGACGAAGCAGGGAGTGGTCGTAATCCTGGAAGTGTGACATAGTTGGTTCTCGCCGGATAAATTGTGAAAAACGGGGTGGGTCTTCAGGTCAGGCTTCAAGTGAGTTTTCAATGAAGCACACGGTGTTTGGCATACATGCCAAGCGACACCACATGTGGAATCGCAACCCAGGGTTCAACTTGCGTCCGGCTACCAAATATTTTTTGAAAAATTATTCTTTGAGAAAGAATGGGCCATCGAAAGAATCTGACTGGCCTGATTGGCCTGATTGACCTGGCTGAGCCTGATCAGATCAAGCGGTGTCAAGCGGTATCAAGCGGTATCAAGCGGTATCAACGTTAGCCCTGACCATGAGCGGTCGAAGACTCACCCATAGCCCTCCGGCTAAAAGCCAGACTAACGCCTTTACGCAAAGCACCACTAAATTTCTTTCTCGAAAAACATCCCTCAAACCTGTGAGCCGAAATACCTGGAATATACACAACTGTAATGGCCTCATTCATACGCTGCAAGGTCAAAATTTGGTTAAACAAAGCCAATTCGTCAACCCGTGTGAAAACAACATCTTTTTTAGAATAATTCTATAAAAACCTCGTGCATAACTACCCGTTTACCGTCGCTCGTGAACGGCGTGAACGTAGATGAAAACACAAGCCGCCACGCCGCCCACGAGCGGAGGCTAACCCACGAATTCTAAACGGGATTGGTAGAGCCCCGGGTCATTGCCCCCCACACACACTTCCCCCATTCCTCCGATCACCGAACCCCTGCTCGCTGAATCAGGGAGCCACGGTCGTGTCGTCGGTACTAGACGCGGAGATCGTCGCAGGGGTTGTAGCGGAGGTCGTGGCCGGTGTCGCTGTCGAAGTCGCAGGTGACGCAACCGGTGAAGATGATGAGGATGAAGATGAAGACGGGTTCGGCGTAACAGGTGTCGCCGGTTCTTCCGGCTCGACCTGGATCATGCCGTTGGCTTGAAATTCTGCCAAGGTCAGGCGTATATGATCCAACCGTGTTTTGCCCGCGGGGTGATGTGGTGTTTGCACCTGATCAGCCAACAAGGTCGTGGCCGCGAACACGATGCGATGCGATTGGATGCCCGCTCCCACCATCCATATCGCCGCTTGCCGATCAGCGACCATCTCCTTGGCAGGTTGAACCCACGGGACCGACGGCGTATCAATAATTTCCGACACGCCAAAACCATCGGTATGCCGCAATGTGTGATGGGCCGCTTCGTGCAACGCGACAAGCAACTGGGCCTCACCGCTTAGATCATCCATGCGCAGCGGGTTGATAAAAATCACCCCGTTGGGCATCGCCATCGCCATGTCATCAATGCGCGGATGCAGGTACCAGTTGAATTGATAGCCGGTGATCTGTTCGACCATTTTGACAAACGGCCGCATGGGATCGGGCAAATGCTCAACGCCGAACCCCATTCCTTTTTTCTCATTCAAATAATCGCGGGACACAGGTATCGCACCACTCTGTTCGTATAGCAAAACCTGCTCGGGCGTTATCGCTTTTACAAAACGATCGTCAGGCGTTCCACTCCACGAGCCCGGCGTGCTCAGGTGTCGCAAGGCCTGACCCAAGCCACTGATCATGTCGCCTGCTTTCACCACTGGATACAACAGGATCCCGGAGTTTTTCAGATCGGAATGTTCCTGTTGCGAATTGCAACCGGCCAACATACTCAACAGGATCACGCCCACACACATCCCCCTGTTGCCCAACGCCATGAGCGTGCGCAGCAAGCCGATGTATTTCGCGGATTTTTTTTCAGTTTTATAGGCCATCATGGTTGTGTCATTTCAATATTTGCTTTGACGTTCATGTTTTTCTCATCGAATCGGCACATCATACCAATGTGTCCCGCGCCGCCGAGCACTAACAAATCATCGCGAAACGCCAGTATCTGACTGGCTGATTCACCCACCCTCGAAGTGGTCTCCCATTCAAGCGTGCGTGAAGGGATCCATGTTTCCGCTGGTGGATCCGATGGTGGATCCGACTCCGTGAATATTTCATGAGCCAAATACGATGGCGCCGCATCCAGCGATAACACCAACCCGCCATCCACGTCGGCCGCATTGATCGGCAACAGCGCAGTTTGGCGTGCCGATTGAATCCACAAATGATTCGGGTCACTCGAAAGAGCCAGAGCATCAACCGCTCGAGGCCAGGCCCGTTCGTTTTTTATGGCAATCGTCTGGGCCTCACGATCCACCTCAAGGTCGTACAACGTTTCATCGGCATGAAGCACAAGGCGCGTCCGCGCCGGGTTCAACACCAAGCGATTGATATGACGAAAATGCGGAGTGATCGTAGAAACATTATTCGCCGCGCGCGTCTCACTGGCTTGCGTATCACTGGCTTGCGTATCAACGGCAAGCGAATCCGTCGTAAAAATCTGCAGCGCGCTCTGTGCCGAATGATGTTGCCCGTCGTCTACCTGTGCGTCACGAGAATCAAGCGTTGGCGATGAGTCCGATTGGGCCCAGTAGCCTTGAGCCAATAGCGCGGTGGCCACGCGCTGACTGCCAGCTAAAAACCGCGCGCGCAAGGTGCCACGATCAACCGCGCGCGTTTCGAGCGTGTCGCCATTCAAACGGGGCAATGCCACATGCCCCGCGCTGTCGGTGTGGTAGTCCTGGTGTTGGTATTGCCATTGACGCACGGTGTCGCCGGTGTTGGTATCGATCAACGCCATCGTGGCAGACAAACCGCGTGGCGAGGTGAGTTCGAACGCCAACGGAACGACGGCGAATCGGCCATCTTCGCTGAAATCACCGTCAGGAATGATTTGGATGCCGCCTAAAATCTGTGCCAACATGCGCGGCGTGACCGTCGCATGATGCTTGCTGGTTGTCGGCGAATCGGCCAGGCGACGGTGACGATATTCATAGGGTGTGTTCCACGTCCGCTTCACCAGACTGGTTTGAATATCAATCAACACGATCTGTTGTTGGCTCGTCGCTGCCAGCGCGTAGCGCCCATCATCGGACACACGCAGCGACACGATCGGCCCATTGGCAATATGTAAAAGTTGCAACATGCGCCCGTCGTCGCTGGCATGCAATGCAATCTCACCATGCGCCCGGCCGGTCACCATGACGGCGCCGGCCCGATCGAACGCTGCGGCAGTGATGGGCGAATCCAACGCCACGCGACCGGCCCAGGGATGCGACCCAATCGGCCACAGGTAGGCATGGCCATGCCCGGTTAATTCCAGGGCAAAACGGCCGTTGCCCGAAGCGCTCAATCGCGAAGTCACCGGCTGGCGAAACGTAGCGAGTTGTACCGCAGGATTGGCCGAGTCACTTGAGTCACTGGCCAACGAGTTGGCGTCATCGCTGATCGCATGGCTGTAAATGGTCGTGCGATCCACGTGCTTGTCGTCGTTGACATGGGCCACCTCAGCAAGCCACGGTTGCGCGGCGTGGGACTGACGGGTGTGGATCAATACATTGTCCGCAGCGCTGTGGCCGGTGATCAATCCGGTGACGATGCCGGGCACATAAATTTCGTACAACGGTTGGGGCGCGTCGGGATTGTTCGCATGGGTTTTCCATATCGCGAGTCGGCCATCGCCATCGGTGGCGCTGGTTGTGGTAATGCCCGCCAAACTGTGACCGATCATCTCGTGGGTTGGACCGGGTGCCGGTGGTGATAATGTCGCCACGATCAGATGCTCGCCCGAACGGGTAAATGCGGCATGAGTCATGGAGGTGATGGGCAATGCCGCGAGGCGCTGTCCGGTTTGGCTGGCGAACAACGCGGTCTGATGGGTCGTGCCGTTATACCAAAGCACCGATTGGTGATCGTGAGCAATCGCGCCGACGGATTGGGCACCCCACTCTTGATCCTGCAAGGCAAAACCATGATTTAACGGCTGGGAATCCGAGGGCGTGTCATGCGACAATTGCCAGACACGTGGCCCGGTGCGCATGCCTTCGACCAGCACGGTACAGGCAAATTCGTTCGCTTGTTCGGAGGTTCGCGTGATATGCAAATAAGCGCGGCGCACCCGATCGCTCAACGGCAATTGATGCTGGGCCAACATTTGCCCGGTATGCGTCTCGAACACTCTCACCATGGCACGTTCATTAACCACTGCCCACACACGGCCATCATCGGTAAGCGCATCGGCCACGACGGGATTCGCTGGCGTGGGCAGCGTGAATTCCGCCAGGGGATATTTGCTACGGTTTTTCATATCCCACAAACCAACGCGTGCCACCAGATCGGGCAAGCCGGCTTCGTGAGCGATGGCGATGGCTTTTTGAAATCCTTGCCGCGCGGCAAGCCATTCACCCTGACGCCGGGCGGTGTCAGCGCTGGTCTGCACTTCATTGAGTCGTGCCTGTTGGGCTTGATGGAGTGCGGACTTGGCCATGTCGCGTTCGTGTTTGACGCTGGTAAATGTGTAAAACCCCATCAGCGCCATGCCCATCACCGCGATAGCAATGACGCTGGCAAAAAACTTGTGGCGAACGATTTGTTTTCGCAACACGTACAAAATCGAAGGCGGTTTGGCCTGTACCGGTTCGCGTTTGATAAATCGTCGCAGATCATCGGCCAACGCGCCGGCCGTGCGATAGCGATCTTCGGGATCGCGGGTCAACGCACGTAACAAAATGGCTTCGATCTCGCGATTAAAACGACGGGTAACCTGACGCGGTGGAATGATGGGATGATCCGCCACGGCACGCATCATGGCCTGAATGTTGGGTTGCTCGCCGTGCGGATGTTGGCCCAGCAAACCGTCGTACAACATCACGCCTAACGCATACACATCCGACGAGGTCACGATGCGCGATTGATCACCGGACGCCTGTTCGGGTGACATGTAAGCCGGTGTCCCACTGCGTTCATGTTCGGTTGACAATGTTTTGTAAAGCCCGGTTTCGGTCAGCAGTTTCGCCAATCCAAAATCAAGCAGGTGTGGCTGTCCGTCAGGGGTCACCAGAATATTGGATGGCTTAAGATCGCGATGGATAATGCCGTGTTGATGAGCATGTTCCACGCCTTCGCAGATGCGCATCATCAATTTCAAAAATGCTTTTCGGCTTAGTTTTTCCAGGCGTTGGTAGCGATTGACGGGCAACCCTTTGACCAGGGCCATGGTGTAAAAATACACGCCTTCATGCAGTCCTGAGTCGAACACAGGCACGATGCCGGGATGGTCGAGTCGCGCGGCGGTTTCCACTTCGCGCTCGAAACGTTTCATGAGAATATCAATCAACGCGTGATCGAGTTGCAACAGTTTCAGCGCCACGTCGCGGCGTGTGGCTTCGTGATAGGCCAACCAGACGATGCCGGTGGCCCCGCGTCCGATGACGTGTTTGAGTTGATAGCCAGGAATCCGCGGCGGCGGACTGTAGGCCGAGCTGCCGTGCCTGGGATTCGCTTCGGTTGCATCGCGAATTGTGCTCACGGGAGGTAACTCAGACATGAGTCGGGGTCGCCTTTTTGCGTGGATGAGCTGTCACGTGTGGGTCTCGATCGTTATGGCCGTCGTCTGCACCACTGTAACCAATGCGTTGCATGGTGTCGCCGATATGGTTTCATGTTTTTACGTTTTCAGGCGTAACCATTCAAGCGTTTAACCGCTTAACCGTTCAGCCGTTTAACCGTTTAATGATTGATCGATCTGGTCCAACGCGGCGGCGACCAGGGCATCCGTCGGTGCGTGGCCCCAATTCTGTTCCTGCAACCAGACCAGGCCTTCGCGAATGGTGGCCAAATCAAATGAACTGATCGCTTCGTTGCGCTTGACCAACGCACAGGCCACCGCCACATAGTAAAGACCACTGGCAACATCGCGCGGATACATCACGCCTTCGGCATTACGCCAGCGCTTGGCCAACTCCTTGATCGTTTGCAACAGCGGCAACGACACGTCACTGGCAAAAATCACATCGGCATAAGTTTGCTTGCTCGTCAGGCCTGCCTCATTGACCGCTTGGTCCACGCCACAATCGATCTGTCGCATGTGGACCGTTTCACACATTTGCAGATCAGGCAACAACGGCGAGTTGAGTTGATGCTCATAAATGTACGCCGCGTCCATCCCATCCCACACCGGATCATGATCAGGCTCAATGGCCATCAACCTGGCCACGGCCTGCGGGTCCGGCTCGGCATGGGTCGCGGTGGCATGTTCGGCTGCCGTTTTGGGGGAGGTCCGGGAAGGGGTGTGGTGTGTGGGGGGGGTGGGGGGGGTGTGGGGGGTGTGGGGGGTCATGGTTGGGGCTCCATTGAGGTTAACGGGTCCACGGCTTGAATCATTGACGCTCAGCGAACAGATCATTCCACTCGCTCTACCCTTTGATTCGCACCCCACCCCCCCACCTTGCGCCCCCCCACATCCCCCCCCACGCCCCCCACATTTTCCCCCGGGTTTCTCCTGCGTTTCTCCGTCAATATTTTCCCCCGCGTTTCTCCGTCAATATTGGGCCGTCACGTTCCCTCATCCGGCTTATTTGGGCTTTGGGGCGATTTTTAACAATTTTAGCCTTGGCCCAGAATCTGCAATAAATCGCGGAGTTCGTCATCAATTTCGCTCTCATTGCCACAATATTCTGCGATGACTTCGCGGATATGGCGGGCCAATTTTCGCTTGGCGGTGGTCAGGGCATTGGTGGCCTGCGTGGGATTTTCGTAGCCGAATTCAGCGATCAGCTCCGCGTAGGGTGTCGGGGTTTCCTGATACAGGATCGGGCCCACGACGCGAGTTTTGAGCAACGTCCACAGGTCCGGCCTGGCTCCGGCATGACATTCCTCACGGGTGCGTTCGATCGCTCGTTCCAGAATGGTGCGGGCCCAGACCAGATCAAACGCGTGGCTGGGGTCCTGATGTTGGCCGGCCAAATCGTTGGCCTGATTCTCCGGCGAATCCAACGGCACATGCCCCGCGGTGGATCGCTTTTTGGCCATCACATGCCGCCAATGGCTCGCCACGTGACGATCCAACGCAGTGAGTAACAACGAGCGAAACCGCCCTTTATTGCGATCGGCGTGGCTCACCAGGTCTTTTTCCAGCACACGATCGCAAATGAAACCCTGCAAAAGATCGTCGGCCAAATCCGATTTGATCTGATGGCGAACGACCAGATGCCGTTTGAGTGCCCCTATATAGAGGTTCAGCAATTCGGCCAACGCCTCGGGGGCATCGGGCTGACGCTCTACCACACGATCGATCAGGCTCCACCGCGTGGTCGGGATATCTGAGGTTTGATTCATCGGTGGCTCCAAAATGTAGGCGACAGAAGCCAACCGTTGAGAAAACGGCCCCGGGCTGCGCCCCTGTTCTGCCCCAGTTTGAGACAAATTAGGCCACCGGCGCAAGTTCCCGCATGATTTGGGGAATCAACCCTCGAAACCAGTTGACTATGAATTTTCAACACACCACGTACGGCGCGAGCACCAAGTTAGCACTAAAAATTGTGTTTCGCAATGAGAAATCGACCTCGCAGGACACGCATGACCCACGCCCTCGCAAACCGATCGACTACCTTCGCGATTCATACCCAAGCTCGCTCAGATCGACACCCATGCAACCTCCCAAACCTCCTCACTTTTCTACCTGTAAAAAGGATTACTCACATGATTTGGCGCACTCGAATGAACTGTTATCATAGCCAAGGCCTGACGCAGGATAATACGCCTACGTATGGCCATGGCAAACGTGGTTTTAATTTCTTAACTTCCAACCTATCCAAACGGGGCATGCCCATGTTCATGTTGAATCCAAGCGTTCGCGAGTACTCAAGCCGATCAACAAACCGTTCGACGAATGGGATGGCGATCTTGATGCTCGCTCTTGTCGCTCTTGTCGCATTGTCTGGCACCATGCTGGCCACGCCTGCGTATGCCGACGAAAACGCCAAGCGTGTGGTTTTGATTCCGCCGTTTGAAAACTTCTCCGGCGAACATGCTTACATCTATTACGAAGTACAAACCTCATCCAACCCGGACGATCCGATCAAACGCATTCGCGTCGATCGCTATTCGCAAGAGCCTCGACTGGGTTTGGAAAACATGCTCACGCGAAAGCAAGGTCCGAAGTTTGCCGTCATTGAACGACAACGTGTCGACCAGATGTTGATGGAAGGCGAATTCGCACGCAGCTCAGGCCTGGTTGATGAAAGCAGTGCGGTCAAGCTCGGCAATGCCCTGGGCGCTAACACCGTGGTCATGGGCACGATTCGCAGCATTACCTCGGAAACCAAAGAGTTTAAAGGCTATGGCGTGCACACCAAAAACATTCTGGTGACTTGCAAGATGCACGTCCGCGTGGTCGACATTGCCACGATGAACATCATCGTCAGCGGTGAGTTTGTCGGCACGACACAATTCCCTTCCTCGGGATTTGGTGGCACAAAGAACGAAGACGTCGCTCAGAAAGTGATCGACGCCACCATGGAGAAAATCAAGAGCGACGAAGAGTTCATTGATTTGATCGTGGGCAAAGTCGCTGAAGAGGAAGTCAGCCTGGTCAAAGTCACCTTTGATCCGAGTCCGAAAAAAGCGGACATCCTCATTGACGGCGAATACTACGGCAGCGCCCCAGCCACGCTGGAATTGCCCGAAGGCAAGCCCGTCAAAGTCACCATCCGCAAGTCAGGTTTCGAAACATGGGAAGTCACGCTCAAGCCACGCGATGGTATGAACATCGCCCCGGAACTTGAGAGCAAGTAACTTCGCTCTGATGTGCATGAGTGGGCCAATCGCCCTCGTGATTTGAGGCCCTCCCCAGTCGTTATTGCAGCCCGATGATCGGATCAGATCAGGCCCGACGCTTGCGGTTTTGATGAATGCACGAAGGCATGCAAAGTAGTTTTTCCCAAACCAGCACGATGGTAGTTAGCACCCGATTAGCCGAATTGTTTTAGTTAGACCCCGACACTCTCGACTTGGCCACATTCGCCTCGTCATTAACCCCAGCGTAAACCTTGTAAATGCGCTAACGAAAGGATTCTTCATGGCTCTGGTAACGTCACCCAATACTTTGATTTCAAGACTGGCCCTGGCGGCGGTCTCCGTCGGCTTGATGCTCGGCGGCCCCATGGCATGCAACATGGCTCCCGAAGGTTCGGTCCAGGAAGGCGTCGGCTACGACTCGAGCAAAGTCGGCGAATACGACGCCCCACCGCCGGAAATCGCCATGTCGCCTAACAAGCCTTCGCTGGGTATTCCACCTTTCCAAAGCTCAGATTACTTTGAAGACAAACGCATGAACGCCGTCGTCGCCGACCAGCTCTACACGCTGATGTTCAAGACCAAGCGTTTCAAGCTCAAAGAACGCGCTTACGTGGACAAGCTGATGCAGGAACGCGGCCTGAGCCGATCCGGCGAAGTCACCGAAGGCGACGTCATTCAACTGGGCCAAATGAGCGGCATTGATTACATGGTCGTTGGCAAAATCACCAACTTCGCCGTGAAATCCTCCAAACAGGAAAACAACGCCGCTGTGCGTCTGCTGGGTAAATACCTTACCGGCTACGATTACAAAAACACCAAGAGCTACATCACCGTCGAAGTCGGTATCGACTTGCGTATCATCGATACGAAAACCGGCGATGTCTTTGCCGCTGACTTCTACGAATTCGAAAAGACCGACCGCATCGAATCGTTCGGCGTGCAGGTCCTGGGCTATCACGAAAACAGCACTGCATCCTTGCGGGTTGACAGCAAGAACCAGGGCAAGATCGTTCGTTACGCGTTGGACGAGTTGCTCAAGAAAATGCTGCCTGATATCGACGAAGCCATGCTGGCGAAAAATTTCAAAAGCACCGGCACCTCAGCGACAAAGGCTAAAGACGGCTTCGATGACTTTTGAACCCGTCGCAAGTACTCGACGTCTGAGGTTGAAAAATACCTCAGGCGTTTTTTTTTGATTCGACTTCCTGCTGAAGCAGTATTTTTGATTCAGTATTTAAAAGTTGGCTTTCGTTTATCTCGCAAGTCCGCTTAATACTGATCTTCTTGGCAATCGCGATTTTTGCTCGGAATAAATACCCACAGATTCCGAGCGCTCGGCAAAATCAAGTCGTGCGAGGAGCAATCTCATGACAGAGCACCCCCCCACACCACACAATTCCCCCACCCCCCACACCCCCCCCACACCCACGCCCCCAGCCTCCTCGCCACCCCCGACTTCTGATACAACGCCAGCGCCTACACCAGCGTCAGCGCCGGACAAACCCGCACGTCCCCTCAAGAAATGGTTGATACGCGGTGGTGCTATCGCCGCGGGCGTGCTGTTGTTGTTACTGCTGATCGCACCCACGATCATCTCCATGGGCATTGCCGAGGGCATCGTTTCATCCAGCGGCAGCGACGCGATACCCGGCAGCATCAAAGTCGACAACATCAGCGTCGGTTGGTTCAGCGGCGCAACCATCGAAGGCATGACCATCTCCGATCCCAATGGCGATCCTGTGGTCAGCTTCACGTCGTTAACCGCGCCCAACGCCGCGCTGTTGCGCTTAGCACGAGGCAGTAAAGACCTCGGCGAAATCTCTCTCAACGGCCTGCGCATCAACGTCGAACAATACGAAGACGGCTCCACCAATCTCGACAAAACATTCATCGCTCCAGGCGACACCGATGAAAAGACACCTGCCCCAACGCCTGAATCCGACGACGATGCCGAGCCTGCGTCGATTCCCGAATCTCTCCATGCCTTATTTAAATTGCCCGATGCCTTGGTCACGGTCAAAGCGCCGGGCACCGAACCAATCCTGGTTAAGTTGGCTGTCGATGCGAAAGTCGATGGCCGACAACTGATTGCCGCCCAACTCAAAACCGCTATCGAACAAGGCGTGCAAGCCGGGAAAATCAACTTCGATCTTAATGTCACCAACTACGCCGACGCCGACGGCTTGTTGACATTGATGGCCGCCAATGTCGATCTCAATGCAGGCATTGACGCGTTAGAAATGGCTGTGGTCGATCGCCTGATCGGACAAGACGGCTTGCTCCGCGAACTGATCGGTGCGCAACTCAATGCGTCCATCAAAGCCTCGGGAACCGTCGCCCAAATCGACAGCGATATCACGGTCAAGTCGCAACATTTGAATATGTCGGGCGGCATTGTTTTCAAAGATAGCGCACTGACTGAAAAGCCTGACACGGCCATTCGTTTTCATCTGACCCCACAAGCGATGGCAAAATTGATGGCCTCCAAGCCTGACCCTCAAGCCGATCAAACGGCTCAATCCGCTGAGCCTGTCGAGCCGGCCTTGCGTTTGCTTGAACCGGTCGACATGACCATCGGCATCAACAACATTCATCTGGCCACCGATGAAAATCACGTGCCGCAATTCGGGTCCGCCCAGATCGACCTGTTGATTCAAAGCACCGACATTGCGCTCCAACCCGTCGCGGACAATCTGGCGTCACACATCAAATCGCTCAAGGTCACCGCAGTGTCGTCACCCTTATCGCAAGGCCTTGTGGTTGATGCCGGCTTTACGCTCGAGCGCGACAGTCGAACGAGCGACGTCACGTTCAACGCCAAGCTCGCCAACCTGATCGATGACACGCAGGCCATCGCGCCCATGCAAGCGACCGCAGACATCGGCTTTGCCGTCAACAATCTTGACCTGGCCACCGTGGAGAAATTGACGTCACAAGTTGGCGTCATCGTGCCTGTGCTCGGACCACAACTCAACACCACCGGCAGCTTGATCATCAGTCCCGCTTCCGCAGACGCAGCAGTCGACGCGCGCACCATCACCGGGCAACTCAATCTGACCACCGAGCAGATGCAAGTCGCAGGCACCATCGATGGCGCGATGGATTCACAAGCCCTGACGTTCGGCACGGGCACCCAGTTAACCCTCACCGTCCAACCCGGCCTCATCGATGCCGTCACCTCCCCCACTTCTCCTGACAGTTCTTCAACCGATTCCGCATCCGCAGAAAATCCTGACGCGAGTGAT
Organism: Phycisphaerae bacterium; assembly: GCA_030426385.1. Taxonomy (GTDB): domain Bacteria; phylum Planctomycetota; class Phycisphaerae; order Phycisphaerales; family Phycisphaeraceae; genus JAUHYI01. Next base: position 14,336 of record JAUHYI010000057.1, on the reverse strand, counting down.
GCAACGGCCCAACCCGCCACGGTGGCCGCGATACCGCCGGGCATTATCGAGCCGTTGGTGCTGACCTTTGCGATTGATCAGGTCCACGCTCCGCTCAACGGCGAAGGCGATACCTTTGCCATCGCTCGACTCACCGCCAACGACATCCTGCTCAAAGGCGACGGCTTGGAAGACATGAGCGTTCGCGATCTGGCGTTGGTGATCGATCGCTTTTCCCTCACCGGCGAATCAAATATGGCTCTCAATGCCAAGCTCTTTCATGGTCAGAACAATGCGGACATGACCGGCACGGTGAAAGTCGCCAACCTCAGTGGCGGCGATCAACCACTCACCTCGCATGTGGACCTGACGCTCCCTGAAATTCCCGTGGCTATCCTTGATGCGCTGGGCAATCAGAACGGCACGTTGCTGGCCATGCTCGGCGAAAAGCTTGATACCGCGCGCGTCACACTCGATGCCACCGTTGACCATCAAAAAGAAGATGGCGTGAACGCAAAATTTGCCGCGGTGGTCAACTCACCCAATCTCAACGTCGACCTATCCGGCGAAGCTAACCCAGCCACGCATCTGACCGTCAAACCCAACTCAACGGTTCGGCTGAACCTGGTGCCCGCGTTGGTGGAGCAACTGACCGCATCGCCTGCCATCGCAGCCGACGAAGAAGCAGGCATCGAAGCAGTCGAAGCCAAGCCCGGACTGGCCATGGCACAATCTGCCGAGGCGGTGATCACGTTCAAATCGCTGGTCGTGGGCATGACCAAGGACAAAAAAACCGGAAGCGCCAAACCCGATCCCACGCAAATTGCCAGTCAGATTAACTTCGCCCTTGGCGATGTTGACATCGTCGAACCAGCCAGCCAACAATCCTTCAATGTGCGTGGGGTGAACTTTGATATCGTCGCTGACGATTTGACCCGCGACATCAAAATCACCGGGCAGGCGGATCTCAATCAAGGCAGCGGCGAGTCGGCCATGACCGGCACCCTGCGCACCACCACGACGGCCAAAGGTTTGATCGACGGCGAATTTCAACCGCAACTCGAACAGGCCAACGTATCGAGCGAAACGCAAATCAACGTGCCGGTCGGCATTCTTGATTCCCTGCTTGGCCAGCAACAGCGTTTGATCACCGCATTGGGCGACACCATCGTTGGAAAAATCACCGCGTCGCTCAACCCCGGCAAGCCGGATGAATTAAGCGTGGACGTCAACACGCCCACCGATGTGAAGTTCGTCCTCAATGCCTCACGCCAAAGCGATGACGAACCCTTCACCTGGGAACTCGACAGCAGCGCCGCGCCGGTCATCTCCGAAATGAAAGCCATCGGCAATTTCGATCTGACGGACATGATCCTCAACATCGATAAATTCCAAGCCATCACACTTTACACCTCACGCCAAGACCTCGGCGTGCTCAACATCCTCACGCCCGAACAGATCCAGATGCTCGAGGATTATCGCATTGCCATTGGCGGCAAAATTCAGATGAAAGAAATCAGCGTGCCGCTTACCGATCCCAAAGCAAGCACCGCACGCATCCGCCTGACCATCGATAGTGCCAACGCGTACTATCACGAGCAACGCATTCCCATCGGCACGTCGTACATCGACATCAGCATGGCGGACAACATCTTCACACTGAATCGCGCGAACCTCAAAGTCGTCGGCGGCAACATCAGCCTCTCTGGCAAAACCGATCTGGCGGACCCCGATCTTCGTTCCAAATACACCTTGAGCATGCGCGATCTGAACGTGCGCTCGGCTGCCGCATTATTCACCGAGCCCAAGAGCCTCGAATCGCGCGTCGCGGGCACCGTCGAAGGTGAAATCAACATCCAGGCCCCACTGATGAAAATCACCGAAGCCACCCGCGGGGATGGCCACCTGAAATTGAAAGAGGCGATCCTTACCCCGCTTCCCGTGGTCAGCGACGTCATGCAATTTTTAAGCCTGACCGAAAAACTCTCAGCCCTGGGCGTTAACTTCAACGACCTCAACGAAATTCCAAACAGCGGCAACGACGCCGCGTTGTTTAAGTTTGAGTTTCTCGATGACCGCATCAAATTCACCTCCATCGATCTGGAAACCGAAGTCGCCAACGTCCGCGGCAGTGGCGAAGATATCGTGACCTTTGACCAGACCGCTGACATGAATTTGAAAATCGAATTGATCGGTGGCTGGCTGGGCCGACAAATCGACGTGCCCGGTTTCGTTAAAAGCGCGGTCGCCAAAAAGCTCTCCGTGTCCGGCCCACTCGATTCCCTAACCATCAAATAACCCCCCCACACCCCCACGTTTTCCGGCAGTGGTACATTTTGAAATGCTTAACGAACCGCGACCGTCAGAGAGCGGGTTTCCAACAGGTTTGGCCCGCTCCCTGACGGTCGCGGCTCGTTAAAGTAAACCACTACACGTTTTCCTTTGCATGCCTGTCATCCCATGCCCAAGGACTGGTTCCGAGCAACGCTCCGAGGGACCATTCGCAGGCCTCTTGCCCACAATTTCCCGGCCAGCTTCCCTGTTCCTGTTATAAAGTGGCCCATGTCCGACAATCCCCCCCCCACACCACACCCACACCCACACCCACCCGCACACACGTCACCTGACTCACCCACCCCAGCGCCACCCACTGCCGCCGCTTCGCCGACCGATCCCGGCCACGTCCCCGTCCTCATGGATCAGGTCCTCCACTACCTCGACATCCAGCCCGGCCTTACCATGCTCGACGCCACCCTCGGCCGCGGGGGGCACGCCGCCGCAATCATCCCCAGACTCGGGCCCACCGGCCACTACATCGGCCTCGACGTCGACCCCGGCAACCTCGATTTCGCTCGAAATCGCCTGCAAAATCTCCCCATCCCCCCCGATCAGCGCCCAAAAATCGACCTCATCCATGCCAATTTCGCCAACATGTCCGCTGTCTTGCGCGATTTGGCCCAAGCGCAGGCTTCTGAGCTCACCGTCCATCGCCTTTTAGCGGACCTGGGCTTTGCCTCCAATCAGATGGACGACCCCCAACGCGGCTTTTCTTTCGCGGCCGACGGCCCGCTCGACATGCGGCTCGACCCACGTCTGACCACCACCGCCGCCGATCTGGTCAACACCCTCGATCAACAGGATTTAGCCGATTTAATCTACCGTTATGGCGAAGAACGCCGCAGCCGACCCATCGCACGAAAAATTGCCGAGAACCGGGCCCAATCGCCGATTAAAACCACTAGCGAATTGGCGCGCATCGTCCGCGCTGCCTTCGGACCCGCGTCCAGGAATGCCTCGGGTCACCGCATACACCCGGCCACTCGAACATTCATGGCCCTGCGGATTGCCGTCAATCAGGAACTCGACGTCTTGGAATCTTTGCTTCGCAACATGACCGCCATCATGGCCCCGGCCAGCGTCGGCATCATCATCAGCTTTCACTCACTTGAGGATCGAATCGTCAAACAAACATTCAACCAATGGGCCAGCGACGACCGCGGGAAAAAACTCACACGTAAAGTCGTCACCGCTGACGAATACGAAACGCAGGCCAACCCCCGCAGCCGCTCTGCCAAGCTTCGTGCTTTCAAATTTCAATAACGCGAAAAACTCACGCACCGCTTCCCGCAAGCCAACACGACTCCCCTACTTTTAACTTTCCACTTTTTACTTTGTACTCAATTTTTAAATTGATCCCCCACACGGACGGAACGGGACCATGACCAAAGAAACCAAAATCGGATTACTCGTCGGACTCTGCATCATTGTCATCATTGGCATCGTCGTGACCGACCACCTGTCGATCGCCTCCAATCAGGACCCGGCCAACCTCACCGACTTCGCGCCCGGCGCCTATCAGGCCGCCTTCGATACCCCCGCTCCGCGCGCCACCAACGATCAATACGCCGGCCGAAACAGCGATCGCAACTTAGACCGCAACCTAGACCGCAAACTAGATCGCCCAACTCCTCGACCGCTGCCCTTGCCGCAGGAAACCCCCAGCGACCCCAACCATCCCATCCACCGCGCCACCGCGCCCGCTCGTCCCCAGACCACCTCGCCCTTGGCCATCGAACAGGTCGTCTCCGCCCAACGCATCACTGCCAACTCGATCAACAATACACCCAGCCCACTCACCTTCAGCGCTCCCCCACCCGCACCGCTCAATACCGCCACCGCCCAACAGACGGACGCGACTTCCACCGTGCGCGTCGTACCTCCCACGGGTCGAACCCTCACCCCCATCACACTCCAAACGCCGCGATCCACCACGCCTGCCTCAACATCACACTCAGCATCCCCCCCAGCATCCACGCAATACAATCCCGCCCCCGCGCCAGCATCCAACATGCCTCGCGTCGTGGTCCGCAATGAAACAACAAACCAAACCGCGCCACGCCTCACCATCCCCGACACCCCCACCCCAGCCCCAGCCCCAGCCCCCACGTCTACTGCATCGGCCAACACAACGCCTACCCGTAACACACCCATCCACCACCGCGTCGAGTCCGGCGAAAGTCTCTACGTCATCGCTAAACGCTACTACGGCAACGGCGAATACTGGCGAACCATCGCTGCGGCCAATCCCAAACTCGTCGACAAAAACGGTGGCGTCAAAGCGGACGTTCTCCTGACCATCCCCGACAAGGCTGGCCTGGCCAATCGCACACAACTGGCCGCCGCTGTTAAGAGCATCAGCACTCCATCAAACAAAACCGCCAACTCGAACAGCGGCAAATCCTACACCGTTAAACCAGGCGACACCCTCTCCTCGATCGCCTCGTCCCAACTCGGCGACGAACGCAAATGGTACGCCCTCTTCCAGGCCAATCAAAAAGCCCTCGACGGCGACGCCGACCATTTGATCGCCGGTCAAAAGCTCGTCATTCCCTGACACAATATCAACCGCAATCCTTCAATAACAGGCCGGCCCACTTCATAGGCAGCGCCGCTTCAGTGGCCCTGAAATCACACCACCGCTGCAAATTATAAGTCTTCCCCACGCCTTCCGACGCACGAAACACGCCGACCATGTTTCCCAAAACTGCCCTGGTCATCCTCGTCACACTGCTCTCCGCCGCTTGCCTTCTGGGCATGCGGCAGCGTCGTTTAATGCTCGCTCACGACATTACCCAGACCTTGCGTGACATGGACCACACCCGGCAAAGCCTCTGGAACCTCCAGGGAAAAATCGCCAGCTACACCCATCCCAACGACGTCAACCAACAGGTCGAAAACACCGGCCTCCACGTTGAGCCGCTACACACCCCCGCACCAAGCCCCGCGGGTCAAACGGCCAACGCAAACGATTCCGGGACTGGCGCCGGCGCCAGCATCAAATTCCCGCCCACACTCGCACGGTCTGACCATGACTAAAACCATGTCCAAACCGATCAACCCCCACAAACGCGCGAACATCTCGCCACTCCAAAAACCACCCGGCCCATCCATGCGCCTGGCTCATGTCTTCGTCGGTATCATCACGCTCATACTCTTCGCACTCATCGGTCGCGTCATCCAACTCCAATCCGCGCCGCCCGCTCCCATCGCCAAACTCGTTGACACCCAACAATCCAAGCAAACCCTGCACGGACGACGCGGCAATTTGCTCGATCGCTACGGCCGAGTCCTTGCTACAACCATGCCCGCCAAACGTCTGTTCGTCGATCCGCTGTTGATCGACAGCCCCAACACCTTTGCCGAGCGCCTCGCTTATGAACTGGACTACGACCCGGCGATGATCGCCCGAGTTGTGGCCCAACGCAGTCACACCCGGTACGTTGCCATCGACCATCGCCTTGATGAACAACGTGCCGCACGCGCTGCTAATTTGCACATCCCCGGCGTGGCCACGCAAACCCATCTCGTCCGTGACTATCCCCTGGGAACACTGGCTGGTCAGCTCATCGGCGGCGTCGGTTTTGACGGCGTCGGGCTCGAAGGCGTCGAACGATCGCTCGAAAAACAAATGACCGGCGGCACCGGCAAACTCACCTACCTTCGCGATTCACGCAGACGGCCCCTCTGGGTTGAACGCCTCGGCTTTACCAGTCCTGCTGACGGCGAATCCGTTCGCCTCAGTCTCGACCTCACCATCCAGGCCATCGCCGAACAGGAACTCGCAAGCGCCTGCCAGGAATTTGCCGCCGAGTCAGGCCAGATGGTCATCATGGATCCACACACCGGCGAGCTGCTGGCCGTGGCCAACTATCCTTTTTTCGATCCCACCAATCTCTCCAAGAGTAAGCCCGAACTGCGACGCAACCGCGCCGTCACCGACGTGTTCGAACCCGGCTCCACGTTCAAACCCATCATCTGGGCCGTCGCCACCGAAAATAATTTCGCCAACCCCACCGAAGTCATCGACACCTATGGTGGCTATTACCCGGCCATGAAACTCGAAGACGCCCACCCCTACGACGAACTCACCTGGGACGAAGTGCTCGTCAAGTCCAGCAACATCGGCATGGCTGTCGTCGCCGAACGCATGCCCCGAAAACTCATGTACAACGCGGTCCGATCGTTCGGCTTCGGCGTCACCACAGGCAGCCACCTGCCCGGCGAAACTCCCGGCATCGTCACACCGCTTAACAAGTGGACCAAGTACTCCGTCTCGCGCATTCCCATGGGACACGAGATTGCTGTCACCACCATCCAACTCGCCCGCGCCTTTGCCGTCTTCGCCAACGGCGGATTGCTCGTCACACCCACCCTTCGCGCCCTCGATCAGCGTGACACCATCATCGTCGAACGCTTGATCTCGCCTGCCACCGCCGCCTACACCCAACATGTCCTTCGCCGTGTCATCACCGAAGGCACGGGCCGACGCGCCAACAGCAAACTCTATCCCATGTTCGGCAAGACCGGCACCGCCGAAGCCCCCGACTTGAAAAACGGCGGCTATCTTGAAGATCAATACATCAGCAATTTCGTGTGCGCCGCCCCGATGAACAACCCGCGCATCGTCGTCGTCACCGTCATCCAGAAACCCGACAAATCCATCGGCCACTATGGGGGCATCGTCGCCGCACCCGCTTCCCAACGCACCGTCGAACGCGTCCTCCAATACCAAGGCGTCCCCCCCACGCCCATCACACCCTTCGACCCATCAGTCGCCCCCCCCAGCTTCGTCCAACGCTAACCCCCCCCACCCCCCCCACTTTTTCCCCACGTATTTCCATGTGTATTTTCATGCGTTTGCGCGTTTGTCTCCGGCGCATTCTCCCCTGCGTGCTCTTTACGTCTTGGCATATTTCCGCGATACCCCCGCATGCCCCACATCCTGCCTTGTACCCATCGCTTGCGGTTTAGCGCAATCGGTACGACTCATCGCCATACTTTTGGCACACCCAATAAAACATTGGCTTATACCAACCCCGCAATATACACACGCGTGATTTTGATAGTTAGCTAGTTAGCCGCCGCCTTTATGGCGGCGCGATGGCCTAGGTTTGACGCACATTTCGCGCCGCCATAAAGGCGGCGGCTAACGCGCGAGTTTTTAATGGGATGGGTATTATACGGATTACAAAAAACACTCGCGCTGAAATTCATCTTATACCAATCCCGTGAAATACTCGCGCTTTGATTCATAGTAGCCCCCGGTGAATACCGGGGGTTTGTACAAGGGGAAGTTTAAGAACGCGCGTGTTGTTAATGGGATTGGTATTAGCTCCCGGTGAATACCTGGAGTTTGTGTGAGCCATGTAGGGGTTTGTTGACGGGGACGCGCCGCCCAAGGGCGACGGCTAACGAAGAATCACGCGCGAGCAGCATCCCACTTTTTGATATAGGCACACATACCCACGGACGGCTGCACCAATTCCATCAAACGATAAAACTGGAGTTGGAACACATCAAGCAACCAGTCCGGATTGCGGCGCGAATGCCAATCATGCCAAACGTCGTAAGCAAATGCTCCGTGACAGTTGCCGTAAAATGGCGGCATTAATCACTACACTTCACTTCACTTCACTACACTTCAAGGGCCCTTCGCCGACAAACGAGAAGATCATGTCAGAGCTAATCAGTTCCTGATTCGTCACAAAAATACGCAGCTTCCCGCTTCGACCATCATCCAGCTTGACACGACATGAACGCTGGTGCGCATCGAGTCGATGACCTGGCGCTACCTCACATTCGCCACTCCATGATTTAATTTCGCCTTCGTGTTCGGTTGTTTCTTTGATAACAAAATAGCCTTGGCCCAAAATAATATTCTTATCTGGATCCAGCAATACGCCATGAATTCTGTCCATTATTTCATTACCTTAAAGAATGGAAGTGCAACATCTAGAACACACCAAAATTCTAGCGCTAAAACGAATATTTATCAATCCGGCACCGCCTTATTCAGATCAATCCAGAATCCATCTTTACACACTGGGCCATCGTGGGGACGGGTGCGTAATTCGCGCATCAATGACAACAGGTCGTCATGGAATGGTGCGGTGAATGTCATTTCGTGGTGATCGATCGGATGCGTGATGCGCAGCAGCGCCGCGTGCAGCGCGGGGGTGGCGATAGGATTATCTTCGCGAGCAGCAGCCACCGCTTCGGCTTTTAAGCCTTCTTCACGGGTGCGGGCAAACGGCATGAACGCACGCGAACCGGCGGCGATCGGCGGGTCGATTAATTCCGGCGGGCCGATGGGTTGGCCGCCGTAGGTGATATCGCCCACGATGGGGTGGCCCATGAATGTCAGGTGCACACGGATCTGATGCGTTCGCCCTGTTTTTAATTCCAGTTCGACCAGGCTATAGCCTTCATATTGTTCGCGCACACGGAACAGCGTGACCGAATCCTTGGACGTGTGATCGTGACGCACCGCGAAGGCTTCGCGAATGGTGGGATGCTTGCCAATGGGTTCATCGATCACGCCGGCCGACTCATCGAAATTGCCATGGACCAGGGCCATGTAAACTTTCAAACAGGTGCGTTGTTCGAATTGCCGAGCGATCGCCCAGTGCGCTTCATCCTGCTTGGCCATGACAATGCAGCCGGTGGTATTTTTATCGAGTCGATGGACCACACCGGGCCGATCGTCGTTCTTGCCGACTTTGCTCAGGCCGTCGAGATTTTTTTGCAAGTGGTAGGCCATCGCGTTGAGCAATGTGCCGGTCTTGTTACCGCGAGCCGGATGGATGATCAGGTTCTTCTGTTTGTTGAGCACGATCATCCAATCGTCCTCATACAACACATGCAACGGAATCGGCTCGGGGTCAATCGTGCTCGAGGCTTGCGGCGGCAGGATCACATCAATCACATCGCCCTGGCACAGCGAAGTGCTGGCCTTGGGAATTTTTCCATTAACCGTGATGCCCCCGAAGTCGATCAGCTTTTGCACGCGACTGCGACTGATGCCTTTCAACCGACCCTGCACATACCGATCAATACGCGGGCGCGGCCGAGAGTTCGTTTTGACTTTGAATTGCCGATGCAGTGCCCCCTCTTCCCCTTCAATTACTTCGCCGTCAACTTCTTCGCTTCCAACGTCTTCCCCCCCATCGTCACCCCCTCTATAGTCACCCAGCATAGAATCATCGTCCGGGCTGTCCGCGCGTTTGCCAACGTGTTCGCCAGCTTCCTCGCCATCGTGCACCGTCGGCGGATCTGATTCATCCGCGTGATCGTGCGCGTGCTTGGACTTTTTCATGGCGTTGACGTAACGGGGTTTTTACAGTGATAACGGTTGACGTTTATTCGCTTGATTCAGGCACGCTGCCTGGGGCGGTCGCTTCCGACGCGACTTCTTGAGCTGTTTCTTCGACTACTGAGGTTACTTCTGGAGCAGCTTCTGGATCACCTTCTGCCGCGACATCCGGCTTTGCTGCTGGTGCGAAAATCAACGGCGACTTCATGCGATCGATCATGCTCTTTCGCCCCACTGCGGACGAGGCAATACTCGGATACGCATCACCCGCTTGCGCGATAATCGTTTCGTACAGGGCCGCTGCGTTGTCCCATTGCCCACGCGTCTCGGCCACCGTGGCCAAACCCAGATTCGCATTCAAATGGTAAACCTTATGCAGCGTCTTATCGTCCAGCACCCGCTGGTACATCGACTCAGCTTCTTTCAGGTTTTCCTCAACACTGACCACGTTTTCAGTTGCAGCGCTGTTGGTTTTTTGATTGCCAAGAATGCTGTCAATATCACTCACGGCCGAATCGGCATCCGCTTCTGTCGCTGTGTCGGGCTCCGCTTTTTCTTCCGGCTCTAACACGCGCACCATCAATAGATCCGCGCCTTGCAAATTCGCCAATGCCCGCACCACCGGATCATCGTGCGTCAATGCTGTTTCGCGAAAGCCTTCGGGGCTGGTTGCGAAAGCCAGATCGCCCCACGCTTGTTCATGCGCTTGCGTTCGTTGTTGTGACATGAACGCGAACAACATGTAAGCCACGACCACGGCCAGAATCACCACCAGCGCGATCCCACCATAGTTATCCCAATGCGCCTTGATCTGTTCGCCGGAGATGACCAGATCGCTCTCGTGATGCGTGTCAGCAGGTACATTCTCAGGCAACCCCGATGACTTGGTAGGCGTGGTAGGTTTGTTGGTTGACATGGGTGATCCAAACTTATGTAAACAGTCGCCAAGTCACGTGTAGGACCTGGCATCGTATTGCCGAGAAAAAACAGCGTGTTCCCGCATTCAGAACGGCACGCCGCGAACACATCATCGTAATCGGCAAGCCCCCAGGCGGCAAGCGCCAGCCCCCATTCACCCTCTCCCCAGTAGTGGGCTAGTTTGAAAAAACAACGAGCCGCGACCGTCAGGAAGCGGGCCTGCAATACGGAAACCCGCTCCCTGACGGTCGCGGCTCGTCAGAAAATTCAGACTAGCCCAGTACCCTCTCCCCCGCCTAATAAACCGGGCGGTTGATTCTCACCAACCGCCCAGCATTGTCGTATGACTATCGGTAAATCTTACGCGGATGCTCGGCGTCGCCACATGGCCATGGCTCCGGCGATCAGCAATGTCACCGATGCTGGTTCTGGCACCAGGTTTGTTTCGACATAGGCGATGGCATTTTCGTGCAACTCCTCGTCATGCTCGCCCAGGCCATGCACGAAATACAACAAATCCGTTGCGTATGAGCCAACACTGATCTCAAACGCCCACAGATAGAATCCCTCCGGGGCGGTGTTCGCATCGATAATCGAAAAATCAATATGCTTGTGCAAGAATCCCTGCGCATTGGTCGTGTCGATTGCGAAACCAGCCACGTCACTACTTGTTCCATCGAAATCGGCGCTGAAACTAACCGCAGGCGCTTTCGAAACATTCAGGATCGTCCCATCAGTGACCGGCGTAAATTCAACCTGTCCTGTCGCATCCCAGAACCACAGGTTGCTGGTCTGGCTGGCAAGGGTGAATGCCTTGCCGGTGAAATTCACGTCCGTGTCACCGGGCAATGCGGAATAGCCTGCGGGGATTCCCGGATGCGTGCTGGACAGCGCATTGAATCCTGGCTCATCGATCGTGCCAAATGCATCGAATTCGCCTTCCAAAATGCGTGTGTTGGTGTTGACCACTTCGCTTTCATCCACATCGTATTGACCAACGACCAGTTCGTCGGCGGGATTAATGATTAGCAAGGCGTCGGCATGTTGGGCCTGGGCTTGCTTGTTCGTCATCAGCACGCCACAAGCGGCGCAAATAATCATGCTGTAGGTTGTCAAACGTTTCATAATAAAAAACTCCATATAAAAGATAGATTCAAAAAAATAGATTGATTCTCGGATTGTTCCTTGCCACACCGCATACCCATGAACGCCACGGGTTTATCATTTACGGCGTAACCCACGGATCAAACCGATTGTGATACTCGTCGGTCAACAAATCGCCGAAGCGCATCGACTTGGCGTGACCATCTAAAAAACCCCAGTTACTGATCGCTTCATTCGACTCCGGCCCGCCGCGCACCGCATTGATCTGCGATTGTTCTTGCGCTTTGAACGGCGGGGACGGATGACTGATCCAGCTCTCGATATGCGGATGATCCGCACCAGCAAATTCACCCTCAAACGCCATAATCAGGAAATGCACCGTGTTCGAGGGTTGGGGAATGATCGACTGGGTGTATCCCTCAAACGGCACGGCGAAATTCGGGCCATACGGCACCGTACTGATATCGAGAAAATTGTTGATGCCATAGCTGGTGACACGCCGTTGATCAGCCGGCGCTGCGGGAATCGGTTCGCCCATCGGCGCCGGTCCCCAGTGCGGACTGGTATCCAAGGGCGATCGCGCCACCAACTCGTTGTCGTAATAACTTTGTAACGTTTCAAACCACGGCAGGAACGGCCCATGCGTCACACCTGCATGTGACAGGTTGGCACGAATCAGATGACCGTTGTTGTCGACCATGTACGCGTTATGCGCAACTTCCATCATTCGCATGTTCGACAGACATTGCATCACCCATGCCGAATGCTTCGCCTTGGATAACACCGGCAACAATATTCCGACCAGCAACGAGATGATCAATATCACCACGAGCAGTTCGATCAACGTAAACGCACATCGCGCACGCATAACAACACTCCTGCATTCAATGCAGTTAAAAACGTTCAGTTATAAATAGACACGATCGAATCAGAGAGGTTGAACCGGTGGCCCGCGCCCCGCCGGAATCCACACCCAAGCGCATGCCACCATTCGTGTCGCAGGCATTGCTACGCGATCTTCCACATGAGCCAACAAGAACGACGACACCATGAGATCAAGCGTCGATGCTGCCACATGCAACAAACTAAAACAAGTCAGACAGTCATCGTGATCCAACGGCGCCGATGGCCCGGTTGGCGCGGACGGCCCGGTTGGTTCCGATGGCCCCAACGGCATAGGCTGCGAACCATCACCATGATGATGACCATCATGCGGATAACCGGCCTGTGAATTCACCGCCGACTGTTGATGTTCGAGCTGGGTATGAACAAATTGTCCGACCCCATTCCCGCAAAATACCAGCGCAGCCAACAGCAACCACGCTATCCATAGGCGTAGCCGTGTCGCGAAAATCCTGCTGCGATAGGAGAAAACCGCCTGCACGACAAAATGATAATCAATTATCGTTTGCGGTCAAGCCGTAATCTTCCCCCAAACCTTAAAAAAATACAGTTTTTACGCCGCCTCTTGCTGGCCCTTGTGGATCCACTTGTCGATCAGGTTCACCATCTCGGGAATCTGAGGCTTGGCGATCTGTTCGTTGGCTCCGACCTGCTCGCCCTTGTGACGCGTGTCGTCGGTCACCAGCGAACTGAAAAGGATCACCGGAATATCCTGCAACACAGAGTGCTCACGAATGCTTCGCGTCAATGCCAGGCCATCCATCCGTGGCATTTCGATATCCGAAACCAGAACGTGAGGCCGTTGCTCCGGATCGTTAGCCACAGCCATGATCGCATCGTGCGCAGCTTGTCCATTGTCGTACGCATTGACATGCACAAACCCGCTGCCCCGCAAAACCTTTTCAATGATGTCACGAATGAACCGGCTATCCTCAGCCACCACCACGCGCACCTGCGATCGATCGATCCCCAGTTTGTTTTCCACCTGCGTCACATGCAACGTATCCTGCACGCTGATGTGATCGATGATCGATTCAAAATCAAGCATCAAAATCAAACGCTCATTAATTTCCGTGATACCCGTCACTGCCAAGTGACTTTGCGCACCTTCGTCAACCTCCGGTACAGGCCGCATGTGCTTCCAACTCATGCGATAAATCTGTTCCACGCTTTCAACCCGAAACCCCGCATTGATACCATTGAACTCTGTGATGATGATGCGACGATTCCGCGGATCTTCATCGAGCGGCGCGATATCCAGATAGTCATGCAGGTCGACCAACGGCAATATCTTGCCACGCAGATCGAACATCCCCACCACCGACTTGGGCTGATGCGGACTGGCAATCACCGGTGTCGGCGTGATCACTTCACGCACCTTGGCCACGTTCACGCCAAACGAACTCGAACCCACCGTGAACACCAACACTTCCAGTTCGTTCGTGCCCGACTCCAGCAGGATATCAGTATGGGTTGTTGGGGAGGACGTTTCAGCCATGGCAACGATCTCTCTAAAACTAAATAAACTAAAAATTAAAACTCAAAAAAAACACCCCACCCACGCCCCCCCCACATGTTCCCCCACATGTCTCCCACGTATTCCCCCGCGTGCCCTCACGGGATCCCACAGGACCTCGCTTACCGGGCCACACCACCAATCCCACGATTATCGGCTCACATTTTCCACACAATGACAGCCGTCTTCGCACCCCACTTTCCTCATCATCGACCATTCCCAGCCCCCGCTTGACCCCCCCACATCTCCCCCCACATTCCCCCC
>JAUHYI010000056.1 GCA_030426385.1 Phycisphaerae bacterium | reverse complement strand
CCACATATCCCCCCCACATTTCCCTTGCCTTCCTCTGTGTCTCTGTGCCTCTGTGGTTTCTGCTTCTTAAATTTCAACGACTTCCCCCTGTCTCCCTCACTGCCTCACCGTCTCATTGTTCAATCCCCTCTCCCTCCCCCGCACACACCATATCTCCCCTCGTGCAAAATTCACAGTGCTCCCTCTTTCATCCATCCCAGCAATCGCGGGGCGAAGTACGTCAGCACCAGATCCGCACCGGCCCGCCGAATCGCCAACGTCGTTTCGATTGCTGACGCTTGCAAGTCCAGCCAACCCCGTTCGGCGGCGGCATGAATCATGCTGTATTCACCGCTCACGTGATACGCCGCCAATGGCAACGCTGTCGCTTGCCTCACTTGGCTGATCACATCCAGATACGTTCCCGCGGGCTTGACCATCACGATGTCCGCGCCTTCGCTTTCATCCAATGCCAATTCGATCGCCCACTCGTCGCTCCGACGATAGTCCATTTGATAGCCCTTGCGATCGCCATGCCCCGGCGCACCCTCGCCCGCATCACGGAACGGCCCATACATCGACGACGCATATTTAATCGCATAGCTCATGATCGGCACCTGCGAAAAACCATTGCCATTTCCATCGGGTGCGCTATCCAATGCCTCGCGAATCGCACCCACCATGCCATCCATCATGCCCGACGGGGCCACCACGTCCGCACCCCCACGCACCAACGCCACCGCCTGCTTGGCCAACATCCCCAACGTCACATCATTATCAACACCCCCCCACATATTTCCCCCGCGCGATTGACCCGCCCTCGTCCCCGCCGCTTGCGGCTTAGCGCTCCCCCCACTTTTAACTTTTAACTTTTCACTTTTCACTCCCTCCCCACATCCCCCCCCACAACTCCCCCCCCAACTCCCCTCGTTCGTCAGCGCTCCGCAGTGCCCATGATCCGTGTATTCACAGAAACACAAGTCCGCATGAATCACCAATTGATCAGGCCCAATTCCACTTTGTCGAATTGCTTGCATCGCGGCGATCACCGGACTGCGCTCCGCATCCCAGGCCACGGATCCGACCGCATCTTTTTCATCCTGATCCACCACCCCGAACAACATGATTTGCTGGAGCCCCTGGCCCATCAGTTCCGTCACACGCTCAACCAGCCGATCGGGCGACCACTGATCCACCTCCGGCATCGATGCCACGGGACGACGGAGATCTTTTCCCAATCGCACAAACATCGGGTAAATCAACTGGGCAGGTTTCAACGTCACGTCCGCCAGCGCATCACGCCAGATCGCATTCGATCGCAGCCGTCTCGGTCGGTAACTCGGCCCATCCATCCGTTCAGTACCCCAATTGTTCGCCTGCTCATTCATCGTCGATCACTATACCCCCCCCACATTTCCCCTGCACCCCCCCCCCCCCCCCCCCCCACCCCCCACATCTCCCCCGCGCGATTGACCATCGATTGGTCCCCGCCGCTTGCGGCTTCGCGCCCCCCCACATTTCCCTCGCATCTCACTCCCCACTTTTTACTTTTTACTATTAACTTTTAACGAAATAACGCCCCCGGCCATTTGTGCGGGTCGTAACGATTATGCCACTTATTACAAATATGTCAGCCGAGGGTGATTTTTGTCTTGCGTTGCATGAGCCTGGCCGGTTATCGTAAGGATTACCCCTATTGTGCATCCGGAATCGCCCAAATGGGCCAATCCGCATAAAATTGCTTGGCAAAAATGTCAAAATGGGTAAGATAGGGGTCGGTGAACTGTTTTCAGTCGCTGCAAGGGCCAATTCACGCGGGACAGACCTCGAGGCCTCGTCTGACGGGCAGGCGTGGGGGAAGTGGGGGACAAGCTTGCGGGGGAAACGTGGGGGGGGGTGGGGGGGGAGACTTGGATGGGGAATTGGGGTATAATTAGAAGGTTCGCCGGATCAATTTGGATGGGTCGCGTCGTGGCCTTTAGCGTTGGTCTTGTTGCTGCCGGGTCTTTTTGGGTTTGTATTGGAATTGATTCAATGCATTCAATCGGTGCCGAGCGTATAATTAGGATGAGGCGTTTGGATAGTTAAACGCACGCAAGCTGAAAAGGTTCGCATCAAGTTCACAGAAAATTCAGAGTCGAGCCCAACAGGAACTGATCGATGGTGCTCGACCGCCGACGACTGGGAGCCATCGCGATTCGCAGTAAAAACGTTTGACCGACCGTGGCGAAAACGTTTTGGATAAGCCGGGAAAAGTAAATGGGGCAGAATTGATGAGGGGCGAAGCGTAAGGGGCAAAGCATGAAGGGGAATGTGGGCGGGGGAAATTGTGAGGGGGCAGTGGCGGGCCGGGTCAACGAACGCGGGGAGTAAGCGGGGGATAAAATGTGGGGGGAAATGGTGGGGGGGGAGTGGGGGGGGAAGTGTGGGGGGGTGTGATGAAAGGAGGTTTGTGTTCGGTTGATATCCGCAAGACCTATGGAATAAAAATCAGGGAGCCGTCTGGCTCGATCTTACTGAGCTTCAATTAATATCTTGTCTGCTCACTGTCTTTGGATGCCAACCGTTTGGCACAGAGGCCCACTCAGTTCGACTCGCTACCAGACTCTGTTCGCAAGTTTGCAAATTTGTA
Organism: Phycisphaerae bacterium; assembly: GCA_030426385.1. Lineage (GTDB taxonomy): Bacteria > Planctomycetota > Phycisphaerae > Phycisphaerales > Phycisphaeraceae > JAUHYI01. The sequence goes on along the minus strand of JAUHYI010000056.1, from coordinate 30,257 downwards.
TGTAGTTCGTTGTTTGTGCGTTGGGCCATATCTAACCGACCCATCTCACGCGATCAGCCCCGACTCTTTCATGTGTCCTGTGTATTCAATGGTGCCCAAGCCCTCGATTGTCACCGGTTTGTTGTGTTAGATTGCATATATTCATGCATTTATATTGATTCCTTAATCCCTCATGTTAGGAGCTACAACCATGAGAACCTTCAGAAAGTATCGAGCGTTTACGCTGATCGAATTGCTAGTTGTGATTTCGATCATCGCTTTGCTCATCGGCATCCTGCTGCCCGCCCTCGGTGCAGCCCGTCGAACCGCCCGTCAGATGCAGAACAGCACCCAGCTGCGCGGCATCCATCAGGGTATCGTCACCTTCTCCACCAGCAACAACACCCGCTTCCCCGGCCTACGCGGCAACGGGTCAGAAGTTCCAACGTCAACGTCTGATACGCTGGCTTCGTCGCTGGGTGATAACTCGGCTTTGGCTCCCGGCTACAACGTTCAGACACGTTTTGAGCTGCTGATCGATGGTGATTATTTCACCCCTGATTACATGCTCAGCCCGGCCGAAATCAATGGCGTGGTCATGACGGCGACGACTGCTGCTGTTGAACCAGAGACCAACTACTCATACTCGATGTTGCGTATCGACCGTAACGCTCAGGCGGCAGCTTCGGCGACGACTGACGGTGAGCGATTCAACGAATGGCGCGATACCTACAACAGCGAAGCCATCATTGTCAGTGACCGTGCTCGCAGCAATCAGTCCGCTGCGTTTACCCCGGGCACTGCAACATTGCCAACCACATTTAAGAGTGTTCACACCAATCCTGACGCTGAGGATGTGAACGACTGGCGTGGCACCGTGGTCTTCAATGACAACAGCACGCAATTCAAGACCAGCCATGCTGACAGCATTGAATCACGATATGGTAACTATACGGCCAAGATTGAAAACGATCATCTGTTCAACTCAACAGGTGGTAATATTGCCGGTTCGACGGCTGCCTTGACTGGCGGTGAATTGGCTGCCAATGCACTGATGGTTCATACGGATACGGCTTCGGCCACCCGTCTGACCAATGACTAATCTCCATTTGTTTGAGTTTGGTCTTATGTAGTATCTACAGGCCGGCTGTCATGAAAATGGCAGCCGGTTTTTTTATTCGCAATAGGGTGAGTGGCGGGAGCAATGTCGTGACGCAAACAATAATGCGTGGTTGCAGTATTCTTGTTGGTCTATAACGGGTAAGATTTTCTTGGGTTGCTTCGTGGTGCATGAGGCATATTTTTGTCATTATTGTCTGTGCTCGAGATGAAATTAAAAACTGCTGAACACATTTTGTTGATCGTTGCGCTGGTTGGGGCAGTGCTCGCTTGCTTTTATCCGGTTATCAATCACGAATTCGTGGTCTATGACGACCCGACCTATATCTACGACAACGTGCGATTGCTTGACGGCTTATCAGTGGAAAATATCAAGTGGGCGTTTAGTGAATTCTATTTTGCCAACTGGCATCCATTGACTTCTTTGAGTTATATGCTGGATGTGGATTTATTTGGCCTAGGGCCGCGCGGATTCCATATCACCAATCTGGTGGTGCATATGGGGTGTGTGGTTCTGTTTTATGTGTTGGGATTCAGATTGACGCGATCGCTGGGGGTGGCGTTTTTGGCAGCATTACTATTCGGCGTACACCCACTGCGTGTTGAATCGGTGGCATGGATATCTGAACGTAAAGATGTGTTGTCGGGCTTTTTCTGTTTGCTGGCCATGTTGGCGTATCTTGACTTTTATTACCGGCGCGGTTGGTGGCGTTATGCCTTAGTGACATTCTGGTTTGCCCTGGCGCTGTTGAGCAAGTCGATGGTGGTGACGTTGCCTGTGTTGTTGCTTGTTTTGGATTGGTGGTTGGTTCGCCAACAAAAACAGTCTGCACTGCATGCCGAAGCATCAACCCATGCACTCGCCATTAAGTCAGAATTTAATATCAAGACAATCTGTGCGTCGATCGGCTCGAAGCTGCCATGGTTTTTGATGAGTTTGGCGGTAGGGGTTGTGACGATCTATGCCCAGCAGGCTTATAACTCGATACAAACGATGGAACGCGTGTCATTGCTGGGGCGGATCAACACAGCCCTGACCGGCTACTTCATGTATCTGTACAAATTTGTTGCGCCGATACATTTGCCGGTGTTGTATCCGTTGCCGGAAAAACCGACGTATTGGCACGGATTGCTGGCGGGATTGTTTGTGTTGGGGATGACCGTGATGTTTGTCCGCATGCGGCATCGTCGTCCCTATTTGTTATTTGCCTGGCTTTGGTATCTGATTGCATTACTGCCGGTGATCGGCTTATTGCAAGTTGGTTTGCAATCGATCGCGAATCGATACACATATATTCCATTGATGATGGTGGGGTTGGCTTTGGCAATAGGAGTTGAACAAACAATCAAGGCTTGGCCGCGAGCCAAACCTGCGCTTATGGCGTTGCTGGTGATTGTCTGTACGAGCATGGGGATCTGGTGCTGGGCGCAGACATTGCATTTTCGTAACAGTGTTATACTGTTCCAGTATACGATTCAAGTGACCGACCATAACTGGTCAGCTCACAACAACCTCGGTGCCGCTTATATGGCTTTGGATTTATATCCCGAAGCGCGGGATCAATTTCTCAAGGCACGCGAAATTAAGCCTGGGGTCTGGTTGCCCTATTACAACATGGGAAATTCCTATCGTAATGTGGGCGATTGGGAAGCAGCTGCGAAGTGGTATGAAAAAGCATTGGCACTGGACCCATCCAAACAAGGGCCACAGACCAAATACAGCATCGTGCTGCTGCGTTTGGGACGGTATCGAGAGGCCATGGAGCAAGCGGCACGAGCGTTACGATTGAATAACCAATCGATGGATGCGGCAGTAGTGCTTTATCTTGCATTAGAAAAAAAAGATTTCGAAGGTCGGGTTGAATTTTCTGATTCTAAAACAGCCCGGGCCTATGAAGAACTGCAAAATCATCCGGATTTCAAAAATCATGTAGATCAGTTTTTTAAGTCCGAAGCACAATTTCAGGAACATATCGACCGATTAATTCAACGCTTGGTCAAGCATCCTGATGATGACAACGCACGTTTTGAATTAGCAACAAGGTTAGTCAAGAGCCATCAATCCGAAGAAGCAGAAAAGCATTATCGAATTTTGATTGAACGCAATCCGGGTGATGTACGTTTTCGTTACAACCTTGCCCGTTGTCTCTTGGCACAGGGAAAATTAGTTGATGCCTATGTGCACGCGCGTCAGTGCGTGGAGGATGAGCCGAGAATGGTCTCTGGTTTCAATCTGTGTGGGACAATTTTGCACCGTCAAGGTAAATTTAGCAAAGCGGTTGAGATGTTTGATTTAGCACTGGCGATTGACCCGCGTTTTGAACCCGCGAGGACGAATCGGCGTACCGCTATCCAAGCATTACAAGCCGGTAATCAGAACACAGAAGATTCTCAATAACCCGAAACCGTTGAATTGATCTATTCACTATGGTTTTCAGGATGGTTTTTCTGTGCGACAAGAGTAAAGGTGGCGCCGCGATTGTGATAAGACTCTATGGCGCTTTTGATCAAGGCGTAGGGGGTGAGTAAAGCAACCTTGGCGTAGTCGGCGAATCGTGTGTGGCGAGCAAGAGAAGGGTCGCCCTTGATAGAGCGGTAGGCGCGGTCGCGCTGGGGGTTGTTGATATTGAGTTGGCTTTGGATTTGGCCATAGGGGTTTTGTTCAAACGACCATGTGCTGGTTTTTTTGACGGTAAAATTGGTTTGTTTTAGTAGTTTGGTGAATGAATTTGGCCCAAAGCCGAATAAGTGACGTGGAGGATCAAGGTGAAACCAGTGCGGACCAAAATTCTGGGCTTGCGTGCTTTCGTGATTGGGCATGGAGAAAAACGCATAGCCTCCAGGTTTAAGCAGATCGTAGATTTTTTCGAGAGTTCGAAAGGGTTGGGAGAGATGTTCGAAGACATGCCAAAGTGAAATGGCATCATAACGGCGGTCCTGCCAATCGATATTAAGTAGGTCACCGATGTAAACGTGCGGCCGTAACTCTGTGTCGACTCGATCGGCACTGTCGGGTGAAAGCTCAGTACCCGTGACTGAATAGCCTCGTTGAAGCATTTGTTGTAGAAAGCCCCCGTTGCCGCAGCCAATATCAAGGATAGATTGGGGAGGTGCGAGGTATTGGGATACAAGTTTGGCACGGCCTTGTTGGAATTGTCCGACGAGTGAGGCAATAGGTCCTATGAATTTTTTCTTATCCGTGCCGTAGTATTCCTGGTTGTATGCATCAGCCAGCATTGGCGGACTTGGTTGTGGATTGAGAAAAAAAACTCCGCAGGTATCGCAGCAATAGACATTGAGGGCTTGTTGATCAATTTGGCTTGTACCTGTGATGGGCACACGATAGGCGTGGGTTGCCGTAGTGGAGCCGCACCAACAGGACCAGTCAGAAAAGTGTGAGTTTTTGACCATCATTTTTACAGGTCAATCGTGGGGAAAATAGGAGATTTGTATAACTTCCATCGTGCGAGTCGAAATGTGATGGCTGTTCGTAAACAACCGATCCCATATTGGACGCTACGTTTGAAATTAATTGAAGATGCTTCGGCGAAGTACTTGGTGGGGCAGGTGATTTCTCCGATGGTGTAGCCGAACCAAATGACCTGAGCAAGCATCTGATTATCGAAGACAAAATCATCGGAATTATTATCGAGTGGAAGTGATTCGAGGATTTTGCGAGAAAATGCGCGGTAACCTGTGTGATACTCCGCGAGTTTTGCTCCGAGAAAGATATTCTCAGCGGCGGTTAGAAAACGATTGGCAAGGTATTTCCACCAAGGCATGCCACCTCGCAAAGATGATCCACCGAGAATTCTTGATCCAAGGACACATGGGTAAAGATCATTCGCGATGATTGATGCCATTGCCGGTATGAGTTTTGGAGTGTATTGGTAATCAGGATGGACCATGATGACAATATCAGCTTCTTGGGCTAATGCGAGTCGGTAACAGGTCTTTTGATTGCCTCCATAACCCTTATTGGTTTCGTGTCGATAGACAGTTGTATGAGGTAACGCTTCTGCCAGGGATGCAGTGTCGTCAGAGCTACCGTCGTCGACGACGATCACATGGTCGACAATTTTTTGCTCCATGACTTCGTCATAGGTTTGTTGTAGCGTTTGTGCGGCATTGTATGCGGGCATCACGACAATGACTTTAAGATGGTCGTACACGAATATGATCCACGGGTGAATTTAATGAGTTGAACTATGTATTCTACGAAAAAAAGTGGGTTCAGTTCGTCGTTGGTGGGTTTGTTGGTGGTTTGGTAGGACAGGATGTGGCGCTTGACGCGAGGCCGGAGTTGGCGTAACAATGGTGCATGGAACAGACACTATCGAAATCGGATGCAGGGCAATTTGTGGGTGATGCGAAGATCGTGGCGGAGGGGATCACGTTTGATGATGTGTTGCTTTTGCCAGCCCGGAGTGATCTGGTGCCTGCGGAGGTGGCGGTGTCGACGCGTTTGACGCGGCGGATATCGCTCAATATTCCCTTGTTGTCAGCACCGATGGATACCGTGACCGAAGCGTCGCTGGCGATCGCGTTGGCCCAGGAAGGGGGGATCGGGATCATCCACAAGAATCTTTCGATCGAAGAGCAGGTGCGTGAAGTGCTCAAGGTGAAGCGTTCAGCGAACGGGGTGATTGCTGAGCCAGTGACGCTGGGGCCTGATGCTCCGGTGAGCGCGTGTCGAAAGTTGATGGTGGAACAGAATATTTCCGGCGTGCCGATCACGGATGACGGGTCGGGTCATGGAAAAGTGGTGGGAATTCTGACGCGTCGCGATTTGAAGTTTTTGCCGGATGCCGATCAGGCGATCGCGGAAGTGATGACGAAGGATCGTCTGGTGACCGCCGGGCCGAACACCACGCTTGAACAGGCGCAGACGATCCTGAACCGTGCGAAGGTTGAGAAGTTGATGCTGGTGGATGATGAGGGTCGGCTCACGGGCCTGATCACGATTCGTGATATCGATAAGTTGCAGCAATTTCCATATGCGTGTCGCGATGCGCAAGGGCGATTACGTGTGGGTGCGGCGGTAGGCGTGCATCAGTTGGAACGGGTGGAAGCACTGATCGCGGCGGAGGTGGATGTGCTCACGGTGGACAGCGCGCACGGACACAGCAAGAACGTGATCGATTCGGTCAAAGCGATTAAAGCGAAGTTTGATATCGATCTGATTGCGGGGAATGTCGCGACGGAGGCGGGGGCGGCGGACCTGATTGAAGCGGGTGCCGATGCGATCAAGGTGGGAATCGGGCCGGGTTCGATTTGCACGACGCGCGTGGTGGCGGGCGTGGGTGTGCCGCAGATCACCGCGGTTTTTGAAGCGTGCAAAGCGGCGAATCCTGCGGGTGTGCCGGTGATTTCAGATGGCGGCATTCGACATTCAGGGGACATCACCAAAGCGATCGCGACCGGTGCGTCGGCAGTGATGCTGGGTTCATTGTTTGCGGGCCTGGATGAATCGCCTGGTGAAATGGTGATCCACATGGGTCGGCGATACAAGGCGTATCGCGGGATGGGCAGCGAAGGGGCGATGATGCGCGGGTCTGCTGATCGGTATAGCCAGAAGGGTGTGGTTTCGAAGAAACTGGTGCCCGAAGGGGTGGAAGGTCGCGTGCCATACCGTGGGCCGTTGTCGGATTTTGTGTATCAGTTGGTGGGTGGCTTGCGAGCTGGGATGGGGTATTGCGGGACGGGCGATATCGAAGCACTGCGGCGCGAAGGTCGGTTCTGTCGAATCAGCGGCGCGAGCCTGGCCGAATCGCATCCGCATGATATTTCGATCACGAAAGAAAGCCCGAACTACACGGTGGAGTATCGGGAGGAGTAGGGGGAAGAGTTAAAAGTTAAAAGTTAAAAGTTTAAGAAGGGAAGAAAACCACAGAGGCACAGAGACACAGAGGGAGGCAGGGGAATGAGTAAAAAGTTAAAAGTGTGGAGGGGAAATGTGGGGGGGTGTTTTTAAATTTTATGTTGGGGGTGTTTGAGGTGGATCATGAGTGCGAGTGATCGAGATAAGGTTTTGGCTTGTTGGTTGGGCAAGGCGATTGGGGGCACGCTGGGTATGCCATGGGAGGGATTTGATGGGCCGAACGATTTGGAATTTTATTCGCCGATGCCTAGCGGGATGGTGTCGAATGATGATCTGGATTTTCAAGTTCTGTGGGCGTGCGTGTTGGACGAGATGGGTGACGACGTGCGCGTGGATCGGCACGTATTTGTGCAAGCGTGGGACGAGCGGGTGGCATTTCCGTGGGCGGAGTATGGGGTGTGCAAACGGAATATTGCGAACGGCTTGAAACCGCCGATGACCGGTTCGTTTGATAACTGGTGGACCGAAGGAATGGGCGCGGCGATTCGCAGTGAGCTGTGGGCATGTTTGGCCCCGGGCGATCCGGATCGAGCCGCAGCGTATGCGTATGAGGATGCGTGCGTGGATCACGCGGGTGATGGAATATGGGCGGAGCAATTTTTGGCGCGATTGGAATCCGCCGCGTTTGTGGAAACAGATTTGTCGACGGTGCTGGATATCGCGGTAGCCGGTTTGCCTGAGGAATCGCGCGTGTTGCAAGCGGTCAACGATACGCGGCGATGGTGGGCCGAGTCGGATCACGATGGGCAAGGTGATTGGCGGGTGGTGCGGCAATCGATTTTGGATGCGTACTATGTGCCGGATTTTTCGCACGTGGTGATGAACATGGGGTTCACGGTGCTGGGGTTACTCGCGGGGCGTGGGGATTTCGGACGCTCAATTTGTATCGCGACCAATTGCGGGCAGGACACTGATTGCACCGCAGCGACGGTGGGGTCGGTGCTGGGGATCATGAATCCTGCGTGCATCGATGAGCGATGGTTGGCACCGATCGGCATGGATCTGGTGGTGGACGCGCGGATCAAAAATATTACGCCGCCGAAAACGTTGGAAGGGTTTACCGATCTGGTGTTGACGTTGCGTGAGCGGTTGCGCGGATCGGAGATGCCCAAGCCGGTGACGATCAAACAATCGACCGCCGATTTGGGGGTATGCACGCAGGTGGGTTTTTATAGCAATCGGGGGATACCGATTTTTATCAATACGAATTGGATGCCGATCACTGCGGGTGACGCGAGCCCGCCGAGTGCGCCGGAGAACACGGTGGATCGCGTGTGGCCCGGTCAATGGAACGTGATGTCCGCCTCTGATTTTGCGGATGATCTGATGTGGATGCGTGTGCCGTTTGCGTTGCCTGGCAAGCAGGCGGTGCGGGTGTGTTTTGGATCGACTGCCGACACGCGGCTATGGCTGGATGGGAAGTATGTTTTTGGTCGTGAGGCCGGTGGGCGGATGTTGCCGTCACCGCACTTGGCCCCGATCAATACGTGGTGCGATGTGGTGTTGGATGCCGGTGAGCATGAATTGGTGGTGGTGTTGCGTCGTCCGAGAGATGTGGGGAATCAAGCCGGGGAGGTTGAATGGTGTTTGGATTTGGGCGATGGCGAGACGATGCAATGGTTGGTGGGCGTTTTGGAGCGGGCGTAGGGTCAGTTAAAAGTTAAAAGTGGGACGTGGGGGGGGTGTTAGCCCCCGGTGAATACCGGGGGTTTGTGCGAGGGGAAATTTTCAGACCGCAGGAATTTTCAACGGGACCGATATTAGATACTAGATGAGACCGGGGTAGGCTCCGCCGTCGGCGAGGATGTTGGTGCCGGTGATGTAGGCCGCTTGTTGTGAGCAAAGGAACGCGGCGGTAGCCCCGAATTCTGCGATGGTGCCCATGCGTCGGGTGGGGTTTTTCTGTTCGAGTGAATGTCTGACTTCATCGACGGAGCGGTTTTCGTTTTTGGCCAGCTGTTGGGCCAGCGCGTTGACGCGATCGGTGTCATGCATGCCAGGCAATAGCGCGTTGACGGTAATGCCGTGAGGCGCGAGTTCTGTAGCCGTTGTTTTCATGAAGCCAGTGAGTCCAGCCCGAGCGGTGTTGGACAGGATAATGTTGGGGATGGGTTGCTTGACGGAGGCGGAGGTGATCATGACGATTCTGCCCCAGCGATTATTTTTCATAGCCGGGACGCAAGCGTAGGTGAGGCGGATAGCCGACATCATGTTGAGATTGACCGCCGTGGGAAATGATTCGGGATCGGTTGAATCGAACGTGCCCGGAGGCGGTCCGCCTGCGTTGGTGATGAGGATGTCCGGGTGGCCAAGTTGAACGCGGACGTCAGCGATGAGTTGTGCGATTGAATCGGGGTCAGCCATGTCAGCAACGAATGGCGTGACGCTGCCGATGTCAGGCGTTTTTCCTGCGCTGCTGTTTGTGTTGCTCGTGCTGTTCGCGTTTGTGAGCGAGTCATTGATTTCGCGGGCGGTCTGTTCAATGTTGTCGCGATGACGAGAACAGATGGCGACGTGGCATCCCTCCTGGGCGAGAGTCGCGGCGCAGCCTCGGCCGAGTCCAGCAGAAGATGCAGTGACAAGAGCGATTTTATTTTTGATTTGTAGGTCCATGATTATGGTCTAGAGTAAAAAGGAAAAAGCAAAAAGTAAAAAAGGGGAGTGGGGAATGGTGGGGGGATGCTAAAAAGCGTTTCAACGCCATGTTTAGTGTTTAGCGGGAGCGGCGCAGCCGCCCGTGTGCCCGTGTGTGCGGGACGCTGCGTGTTTCCCGTGCAGGGAAAATATAGGGGGGGATGTGTGGGGGTGCGTGGGGGGGTATATTGGGGGGATGGGTATTTATGCGGGCATTGATGAAGCGGGGTATGGGCCGATGTTTGGTCCGTTGACGGTGGGGTGTGTGGTGATGGATGTGGCAAGCGATCGGCAAGGGGCGATGTTGTGGGACGATCTGGGGTCAGCGGTGTGTCGGACGTTGAAAGAGCGCAAGGTTCGCGGGGCGCGAAGCGGGGGCGGGCGCATCGCGGTGAATGATTCGAAAAAATTACATACGAAAGCGTCAGGCATCAAGCATCTGGAAATGGGCGTGTTGAGTTTTGCCCGGTTGTGTGGCTGGGAAGCACGCAAAGAAGCGGGCGTTGAAAGTGAAAAGTTAAAAGTGAAAAGTGGGGAGAGGGAATGTGGCGGGCTGGGTGAGTGGTTGAAGATGATGGGCAATGAGGCGACGGCATGGTTGCCGTGGTATGAGATGGGGAGCGATGGTCATGATGATGGCGATGATGGCGGGGCGTTGCCTAGTGCGAACGATGAGGGGGAGTTAGCGATACAAGTGAATAGTTTGAAGCGTGCGATGCGCAGCGCGGACGTGACGATGAAAGATTGGCGCACCGCGGTTGTTTTTGAAGATCGTTTTAATGCGATGACCGCCATGACCAAATCGAAAGCGGCGACGAGTTTTACATTTGTGGCCAAACATCTGGATTTTTTGTGGCGGGAGTTTGGGCAAAGTGCGGGCGGTGTGCGGGTGGTGGTGGATCGACAATCGGGACGGCAGCGGTACCGCGAGTTGTTAGCCTCGATCTGTCCGCGAGCATCGTTGCAGATCGAAGATGAATCGCCACATCGAAGTGCGTATCGATTGACCGAGGGTGATCGGGTGATGGTGGTTTCGTTTGAAGTTGAGGCAGAGCAACATCACATGCCGGTGGCGCTGGCGAGCATGAGCGCGAAATATACGCGTGAGTTGTTGATGTATCGGTTCCAGGCCTATTTTCAAAAGTACGTGCCGGAAGTGAAGCCCACCGCGGGGTATGGCCAGGACGCCAAACGGTTCTGGGAGGAGATTGGGCCGAGGTTGGCGGAGTTGGGGATTGATGGAAAGACGTTGCGACGGATGGCGTGAAGGGGGGGGAGAAGTGAAAAGTGAAAAGTGAAAAGTGAAAAGTGAAAAGTTAAAAGTGAAAAGTAAAAAGTAGGGAGGGCGTTAAGCCGCAAGTGTGTGGGGCTGTATGTGTGGGTGAGAGTGGGGGTGGGGCAGGGCCGGAAACCAATCAAGGTCAATCGCGCGGAGGAAACGTGGGGGGGGTTAAGTTATCGGGGTTGTTCCGGTTGTAGGGGTTAAGCGGGAGGGATGGGGGGTGCAACATTGTGCGAATCATTGTCGGACTGATTTGACGGCGGCTGCGCGTCGATAAGTTTTTCGTGAGGCATCAATCAAAATGATGGCCTGCGAGGCTGGTCGGTGGTTGGCGTGCTGCCATGTGGCAGTTGTGACCACGGGTGTTGGTGTGTGAACAAGACGAGGGATAGAAGCTGATGCAACTGAATACGATTTTGCATAATGCCATGGAGATGGGTGCGTCGGACGTGCATCTTGTGAGTGGGCACCCGCCGGTGGCACGTTTGCAGACGGTGATCTCACCGTTGGATTATCCGGTGATCACGCCGGAGAGTGCGCGGCGGATGTTGGAACAGATGTGCACCGAGGATCAGTTGAAGCGTTACGATAAAGTGAAGGACACGGATTTTTCGTATGAGATTCCAGGGGTGGCACGCTTTCGTGTCAATGCGCACTCGCAAAAACAAACGGTAGCAATTTCGTTGCGACTGATTAAGGAAAAGGTTCCGCCGTTTGAGGAGTTGTCATTGCCGGAAGTGGTGAGCCGACTGACCTATCTGCCTCGCGGTTTGATTCTGGTGACGGGGGACACGGGTTCGGGTAAATCGACCACGCTGGCCGCGATGATAGATGCGATGAATCGGCGGTATCACAAACACATTATTACCTTGGAAGACCCGGTCGAATACACGATGGTGTCGAACAAGTGCTTGATCGAACAGCGCGAGTTGGGCGATGATACGCCGAGCTTTGCCTCGGGTTTGCGGCACGTGTTGCGACAGGACCCGGACATCATTCTGGTGGGCGAAATGCGTGACCTGGAAACGACCGCCGCTGCGATCACCGCCGCGGAAACCGGCCACCTGGTGTTGTCGACCTTGCATACGGTGAACGCGCACCAGACGGTGGAACGTATCGTGGATATGTATCCAGCCGATCAGCAGAACCAGATTCGATCGATGCTGGCCAATACATTGAAAGCGGTGGTCAGTCAGACGCTGTTCAAGCGAACGGATCAAAAGGGCATGGTGCCTGCGGTTGAGGTGATGTTGGTAACGGCGGCAGTGCGTAACCTGATTCGTGAAGATCGTAGTTTTGAAATTCCAAACGTCATTGAAACGAGTCGGGCGCTGGGGATGAACACCTTGGACAGCGCGATTGCCGAGTTGTATTTCAACGGCATGATCAGTCGTGAAGATGCGATCGCACAAGCGGCGTATCCGGAGAAACTGGAGAAGGCGCTGGTGGCCTGATGCGAAGCGCATGACGAAGGCGTGATGACGCGAGGATTGATCGTGCATCTGGCATGATGCCTTGCGTGGGTGAATGGAAGAATTGTTGGCTGTTGTGGATCGAATGTCACTAACATTGAATTGGGCAGATTATGCCGCAGTATAAATATGAATCGCGGACCCAATATGGGCAAAGTGCGTCCGGCGTGGTGACGGCAGACAGCGCGATGGCGGCTGCACAGTCACTACGCACGCAAGGTCATCAGATTTTGCGCTTGTCGCCTGTGGGGAGTCTGGGTAGCGGTTCGCTGGGTGAAAAGCTTAAAAAGCTGAACGTGTCGTCGGGTCCCGGTGCGCGGGATGTTTTGAATTTTACGACACAATTGGCGGTTATGATTCGCGCGGGCATTAGTCTGCGTGCGGCGCTGGATGGCATTGCGGAACAGACGGAAAACCCGAAGTTCAAAGAGATTCTAACCTCGATTAAAACTGATGTGGAATCGGGCAAACAGTTTTCTGATGCATTGAAAAAATATCCCAAGCAGTTCAATGTGTTGTATGTGAACATGGTGCGTGCGTCGGAAATGTCCGGTTCGTTCAGCAAAATGCTGGACCGTATCGCGGCGTACCAGGCCCAGTCGATCGAAACGCGGAACATGGTGGTGGGGGCGATGATCTACCCCGGCGTGATCGGCGGAATGGCGATATCGGTGACGATATTTTTGCTGACGTTTGTATTGCCACGATTCGCGGGAGTTTTTGAAGGCAAGGAATCGGCGATGCCTAAGCCGACGTTGTTCTTGTTATGGGTTTCGGATTTTATGGTGTCGTGGTGGTGGGCTGTGAGCATCGGCATCGTGGGACTGTTTGCGGGGTTGTATTTGTTTACGCGGACGGGACCTGGTGGTTGGTGGTGGGACCGTACAAAATTACTGGTGCCGATTTTTCGGCGAATGTTTCGAGCGTTATACATCAGCCGTTCGTTGCATACGATGGGTGAGCTGATTAACGCAGGTGTGCCGATGCTGGATACGTTGGCGATCACGGGCGATATCAGTGGTAACCGTTTGTATCAACGGCTGTGGCGGAATGTGTATATCGCTGTGAAACAAGGTAAAAAAATCGCACAGCCGTTGCAGCGTAACGCGCTGTTGCCGCGTGCGGTGGTGCAGATGATTTCTGCCGGTGAAGAGTCGGGTAAGCTGGGCGAAGTGCTCGATGAAGTCAGCTCGTACTACCACAAGCAATTGCGGGAAGTGATCAAAACAGTGACCGGGATGATCGAGCCGATCATGATTATCGTGATGGGTTCGGTGGTAGGTTTTATTGCGATGGCTATTATCCTGCCGATTTTCAAACTGTCGACGTTGGTCAAATGAATTGGTCGCGAGTCGAGGCGTGTGAGCCGTGAGCCGTGACTCGGATTATGACGGCTGGCAGGTTTGGGCGAACCAAGACGGTGCGATGTTCGGCGATGGTTGCGGGGATGTTTTGGATCGCAAGAGATGGAATCGTTTAGTTGGTGTTGGTGATTAATGCGCAGATGGACACATCCAACATTTCAAATGAGGCCACACGCATCGAAACGGGTGCGTGGTTTTTCGTTGATAGAAACATCGCTGGCAGTGGTGATTGTCGGCACCGGCGTGTTGAGCATCATGGCCGCCCAACAGGCGTATCACCAGAAAAATAACTGGGCGCAGCGTAACAGCACGGGTGTGTTGCTTGCCAATGAAATTCGCGAGTTTATGTCGACCTTACCGGCCCATGATCCGACGACGAATCAAACCTATGCGGGGCCTGAACCGGGCGAACCGGCTGCGAGCGGATTGGATTATGATTCGATGTTGCGATACGACGACGTGGATGATTTTGCCGGTGCCGTCGATGAAGACACGGGGTTGGGGACGGGCATGTCGTTCAGTCCGCCGATCAATGCCAGGCGCGAACAGATTGCTGATATGGCCGGCTGGACACAGTCAGTTTCAGTGGTGAATGTGTTGTCGACGAATGTGGGTGTGTCCGACGCGTTGGTGCAACCGTTGGGTGCCACGGACATGATGCGCGTGACGGTAACGGTGACTTACCAGGGCCCGTACGATGACGAGCCGTATGTGATCACGGATATGACATGGTTGGTGGCGGACTGAGAGGGATCGATGTTCGATGTTCGAAATGTGATGCGTGATGTGCGTGACGGTGATGCGATGAGCATGGCCGGCTATGTTGTGTCATGTGCGGTTGGTCGCTGTCACGATCACGATAGTGTGCTTGCGTGTGTGGGGGGAAGAGTTGGACAACGAGTTGGACAACGAGTTGGGAAACGAGTCGGGAAGCGTGTGGAGCGTGGTAATGATCGAGGCGCGGTATCGATTCTGGCGATGATGTTTCTGGTGATTTTTTCATCGTTGGCCGCAGCGCTGGCGATTGTGTCGCAGGGAAATCTGGCGACCGCAGATTCACATTTGAAAATCAACCGCGCGTTGGCGGCTTCCGAAACCGGTTTGGCTTACATCGAAAATCGATTGGCGCTGATCACCAAAGACGTGACCACCTCGGCGGGTACCGTGACGAACAGTAATGCGACGATCCTGTGGGATCAGGTGGTGGCGGGATTTTTGAATCCTGAATATGGCGTAGCGGATGCGGCGCATAACATTGAAGAACCCACGGTGATCGATGGGACGTTGCACATTGGGCCGATTCCGATTGGGCCGAATGACGCGTCGACGTTTGAAGTGGAATTAACGCAACATCCATTGCCGGGTGAAGATTATACGAGCGCGTTTTATCGACAGCCAGCGTTTGAATCTTTTTGGACGGCGCATGTTGAAGCCTATCACAGTGGTGCCCCGATTGGCACCTTGAGCCAGGGGCAGATCGATGAAGCGCTGGCGACTTGGGAAATGGATTCGACATGGGTGCGCGTCAAAGTGATTGGCACGGATGGTCCGGTGATTCGACCGATCAGGCGGGCCATCAGTGTGGATTTTAAAATTGATAAAAAGATCCGCTACGCGCTGTTGAGCAAGAGCCGCGTGATGATCGGGCGGAACGTGATTATTGATGGGCCGGTGGGTTCATGGTTTACAGAAACGAGTTTGACCAACGGTCATCCGATTCAGATGGAATCGGATTTTCTGGGTATCAATGGGAATCTGGATACGGATTTAAGTTTGCTGCGCGCCGCGTTGGCAGAAGTGGCTGACGCGGATGTAAGTCCGTTGCAACGCGACATGGATCATGACAACCGATTGCATGTGGATGGCCCCGAAGCATCTGATTTGAAAGATGAAGATACGGGCGAGATCGATTTGAACAACGACGGGATTCACGATGATGTCAATGGTGATGGCTACATAGACGACTATGACTTTTTTATGTCACGGTTCGATACCGACAACAACGGCTCCGTGTCGGTGAGCGAGTTGGAAGCGAATGTCGCGTCGCCGGTTATTGCCAGTCAGTTGATGGAGTTGATCGATACGTTTGGTGATGCGGGTCGCATTGGGCTCAACGATAACGTAATTGATGACGACGACCAGTATGCAAAGATTCGCGGTCAGGTGGAAATGCTGGCGACGTTGAGTGATTGGGAATCGGGTGCGGCCCAGGGGACGTATCAGGATTTCTTTTCGGGGCCGGTGCATTCATCGGTAGGTAAGGCCAGCGTGTCGTTTGATGTGAGCCCTTCGAAATTTCCTGACTTTGAAAATAGTTACGACACGAGTGTGTACGAAGCCATGGCCACAGGCGATCTGGCAAGTCAGACCTCGACTCAGATTGGTGCCAATCCCGGGGGCGATCCTGATCTGCCGCTTCTGAACCTGGCGGGCGTGGTGGAAGAAGTGCCCTATGGTGCAGCGCACCCGTATGATTTTTATGAACGTCCCGTGTATGAAAACATGACGTTTACCAATGTGAAAATTCCCAAGGGCACCAATGCGCTTTTTATCAACTGCACATTCATCGGCGTCACATTCGTAGAAACAGCGATTGATAATGATGATCCTGATTTCAATTACACCGGGATGCTCGAAGAAGACGGTACGCTGAAGTATCCGGAAAAAACGTCCACGGTCGATGGCATGTCCGTCACGGATACGAAGGATGTGGCGAACAATATCCGTTTTGATGATTGCGTGTTTGAAGGAGCGGTGGTGTCGTCGACGCCAAGTGAGTTTACGCATGTGCGTAACAAAATTTCGTTTACCGGTAACACACAATTTGAGATTAAGAACTCAGTCAATCTCACGGAAGTGCAAAAGGAATTGTTCGAACGCAGCACCTTGCTTGCTCCGGAAATGTCGGTGGAAATGGGGTCATTTACAGACCCTGCGGATGAAGGGGAAACGGTGGAACTGTCCGGGCTGATTGTGGCAGGGGTGATCGATGTGCGTGGTCAGGTGACGATCAATGGCCAAATTCTGACGACGTTTCAACCGGTCAGCAATGAAGGTCCGGTCGATGGCCAAACGAGTCCCTGGTTCAACACGACGCTGGGCTATTTTGGATCGGATGCGGGCGATTTAGAAGCGGAGATACCCGACGGTGGTTGGGGTGTGATTAAGTTGCGCTACGATCCATCGCTGGGATTACCAGACGGGTTTATTGATAGCTCGATCGAAGTGGTGGCGGACAGGTCGACATATTTCGAAGTGAAGGCCAATTGATGAACATGCTGTGTGGCAAGATGGCAGGACGAGCGTTGGTGGGCATGCAAATGTGCGCCGTACCCGACGTTGCGCATGCGCCAAAAAAACGAGGGCGATCCGCATCAAAATTGAGAGGCGAGCATTACGCGTCTCGTGGCTTGAGTTTGATGGAGATGCTCATTGCCCTGGCGATCAGTGGGATGTTGTTGGCCGCGGTGGCAGTCGCATTGGATGCAAGTTTCAAAGCGTATGGATCAGCCGCGGAAGAAGCGTCCGCGCAGTCGGCCACGCGCATGGTGACGCATCGATTGTTGACCATGATTCGCACGAGCACGGCACACGGTCCATTGGAAGCGGATGGCTCGGTGACACCTGCGGCGTATGTGTCAGGCGATGAAGTGATCAGTCCGTATATCGAAATGGTCGAGCCCGATGGAGATATCGTGCGGATCGCATACGACTCGGTGAACCAGCAACTGACGATGAGTGTGAATGATGGCGCTGCCTCGCCGGTGTTGAGCGGTGTGGTGGCTGCGGCGTTTCAATTGGAACGCAGTAAGAATGTGTTGAGCCAATGGGAGTTGGACCGCGTGACGATTGATATCCAGGTGCAGCCGAATCCGGATCAGACGTTGGCGATTGAATCAGACAACCGAACGCCCATTCGGGTGATCACTTCGACGATGCCGCGTAAGCTGAATTGATCAGCTAGCATTTGCGCGCGTCGAAATTACCAATCTATAAATAGTGTGGCATGTGCGGGTAGGCCCTGTGTTTTCAACTGGAAAACACGGGGCGTGATGCGTTGCATGTGATCTGTCGATCTAACTGTCTTGCCTATAGCGTCCCACTCACACGTTTAGCGGAAGACGCGCAGCGTCCCGGGTTTTGCCATGCGCCCACGGGCCCACGGTCGGCTGCACCGCTCCCGCGAAACACTAAACATGCCGTGCTGATTGGTAGGCGAAATAATCGGCACAGTCGTTACGTTTTGACATGAATAGCAAAAAATTAACGCGCATCGGTTTGGAGACACGACGTGGGAATTTTATGTTTGATAGTGACAGCTTGTTGGAATGACTGGCGAATGCGTGTTCGTCGGTCAGATGCCAATGTGGGGCATGAGCTGCTTGGATGGCAAGATGGAAGGAATAAAACATGAAAACGAATGTGAATGCAAAACGAGTGTGGGGCAAACAAGTAGCCATGTTAGGCGTGGCTGGTGCGATGGCGCTGGGCGCAGCATCTGATGGTTTTGCGGACACGCTGGAACTGGATGGAAAAATACGCGACTTCAAACGCGGCGACTGGAACGGAGGGCATCTCGATTTTGAAACGGCCCATCTGCAGAACCGCGGTGGGTATGGTCACGTGACGGGTTTGGTGACGATGACGCTCGACGCAGATGGTAAGCCAGAGTACAACCCGTCACGGCCGAACAAGGATACGGTTTATAATTCGTCGACGTTTTCTCAATGGTTTCGTGATACGACCGGCGTGAATTTGAGTATGCCGTTGACGCTGACGTTAGACAATGGCAGCGATACTGAAGGCGGGGTCTACACGATTCACGACAGCGAGTTTTTCCCGGTGGATGGCTTGCTGTATGGCAATCAGAACCTGAGCCAAAATTACCATTTCACCTTTGAATTGAATACGACATTCACGTACGAACCTGGACAGAAATTTACGTTTATTGGTGACGACGATGTGTGGGTGTATGTTAATGGAACGCGCGTCATTGACCTTGGTGGTGTTCACTCGGCGATTACCGGCAACGTGTTGCTTTTCGACGGCAAAGCATTTGTGGTCAACAATCATTTCACAACCGGCGGCATGGTACAACAAGTGAGTTCAGCGATGGCCTCCCAACTGGCGACGAAATGGTCACAGTTGGGCTTAAGTGGTAATTGCCCCATCTCGCAGAACGACAAGTATGTTGACCTCGACCTGCTGGGTGACAAAGTTGATTTGCGGGCGGAATTTAATGACACGACCGCGACAGTCTATGCGACGTCGAACCTGAGCCGGGTCACTTTGAAATTCAGCGACGGCACCACCCAACGATTTGATAATCTGAACACCGGCACCCATGGAACATTCACCGGCAGCGGGGCGTTCTCCGGAAAATCCATCATCGGCGTGTGGGTGCGAACCGTTGCCGATACCAGTGCCTATGCACAGTGGATTTCCGCCGAGTATGGCAGTACGATCGAATGCACCTTGGATTTCTTCTTCGCCGAACGCCACACCACGCAATCGAATTTCCGCATCGACACGAGCATGCGATTGCAGGAAACCAATGTGGCCACAGTCAGCCCGATGTACGATTGACACAATGTCGTTTTGACCTCGTGCGTTAGCCGCCGCCCTTGGGCGGCGCGTCACCATCAACAAACCACTGCCCCCCACGCCCCCCCCCCCCACACACACACGCACGCCCTCCCACGCCGCCCATATGCACGCGCTGTCCAAGGGCGGCGGCTAACGGGAAATCGCACGCGAGAAATTAATCGAATCGGTATAAGTGGTCATACAAAAAAGCCCCGTGGTGCCTGATGGCAACGCGAGGTTTTTTTGTGGTGAGTTGCGATGCGGGGCCGGGTTGAAGTAACACCGTTGGCTGGCTTCGAGTTGCTTACGCCTGAAATCGTTTGACGATGACCGTATCGTTTTGGCCGCCGAAGCCGAAGCTGTTGGACAGGCAGACATCGACTTGCGCATCGCGTGATTGATTGGCGACATAATCGAGATCGCATTCGGGGTCTGGCGTGTTGAGGTTGATGGTCGGCGGAAGTTTGCCGTCACGAATGGCCAGCACGCAGGCGATCAATTCCACCGCACCGGCAGCAGCGATCAGATGGCCAAGCATGGATTTGATCGAGGACATCGGCGTGGATTTGGCATGTTCGCCGAACACGGATTTCACGCTGCCGGTTTCGGTCGAATCGTTTTCCTTGGTGCCCGTGCCGTGGGCAGAAATGTAATCAATGTCGGCAGTGGTCAGACCTGCGTCCGCCAGCGCGTCATTCATGGCGCGGATAGCGCCGTGGCCATCGTCAGGAATATCAGTGATGCGATAAGCGTCGGCCGATGATCCGTAGCCGACGATTTCCGCGAGGATGTTTTGTTGGGCGCCGCGTGCGATGGCGTGGTCGAGTGTTTCGATGATCAACATGCCCGCGCCTTCGCCCAGGACAAACCCATCGCGATCATTGCTGAACGGGCGCGACGCGGTTTGCGGTGAGTCGTTGCGGTTGGACAAGGCGGTGAGGCGATTGAACCCGGTGACGCCAAGTGGGTGGATCATGGTATGAGCGCCGCCGGTGATCATGACATCGGCATCGCCACGGCGTAGGATTTCGGTGGCCTCGCCGATGGCCTGGGTGGATGCGGCGCAAGCGGTGAGACAGTTGTAGGCCGGCCCGCGCGCTTCGAATTCCATGGCCAGATGGGTGAGCGGCATGTTGGGTTCCTGCTCGATTTCGCATAGGGCGGTCATGCACTCGAGCGCTTTGTGCGCCCATTTCACCGCATCGATGCCCCCGCGTCCGCCGTTGGCCGATTCATCCCAACCGGCGAGATTGGCAGCGGCGTAGTTGTTGAAATCGAGCGAGCCTTCGCCGGAGCCGAGATAGATGCCCAGTCGCGTGTGGTCGAGGGTTTCAAATTTGTCCAGGCCGCTGCGTTGCCAGGCTTGTGCTGCGGCGCCGAGTGCGAACGCGGTGTTGGATCCAACGCCATCGTGGACGTCGGGCTTGGTGACGTACTTGCGATAGTCGTAGTCGTCAGCCACCTCAGCGGAAAAGGTGGTGGGATAGGTCGACGCGTCAAACTGTTTGGTTTTGCCGATGCCACAGTCGCCGTTGAGCAGACGTTTCCAAACGGTTTCGATGTCGCAGCCGAGCGGAGTGACCCAGCCGATGCCGGTGATAACGATGCGTGGTTTCATGGTGTTGCTCGGGAAAATTTAACGTTTTTGGGTTGCGAATGAACGCGAATGGGCGTGAATATTAAGGCCATGTTTTACGAGGCAAGCTGGAGTTCAGAGAATCAGGAACGTTTTTGTTCGATCAGAACGGGACACTGCGCGTCGCCCGCTAAACGTGAGAGATCAACATGCAGGGATGTTGGCGAGTGGTTGTTTCCTGAATTCCTGTGTTCCTCCCAGTGTTTTTGTAGTGTTTTTTAATTAGCATCTATTCGCATTGATATCACGTCGCATTGATATCGCGGCAAAAATTATGGTTGATAACGACGCAGGATCAGTGCGGCGTTTTGCCCGCCGGAGCCGGTGGCGATGACCAGGGCGTGGCGGATGGATAGTTCTCGGGACGGTGCGGTTTGGCAGTTGAGCCCGGATAGGGGGGTGTCGCAATTGAGCGTAGCGGGAATGCGTTGCTCATAGATAGCTTTGGCTGCGATGGCGATATCAAGCGCCGCAGCGCCCGCGAGACAATTGCCGACCATCGGTTTGATCGATGCGATCGGGATCTCATGTAGGCGAGTGCCCAATGCGTTGACCATTCCGGTGGCTTCGGCGGTATCACTGTCGCGGACGCCGATGCCGAACGGAACGATCAGGTCGATGTCGTCGGGCGTGATTTGGGCTTCCTGCATGGCCTTGCGGATAGCGAGGGTGATGCCGGTGCCGTTCGGTTCGGGCAACGCGTTGCGCGATTCGGGATGAACAGACTGGGACGCGCCAAAGCCGGTGACTTCAGCATAGATGTGCGGGGCGGCATGGGATGCATTCTGGGGGGTGTGGTGAGGCGCGCGTTGGATGGCCGTATCGAGCGCTTCGAGGGTGACGATGGCGCCGCCTTCGCCGACGATCATGCCGTTGGCGTTTTGATCGAACGGACGCACCGCATCGGCAGGGGCATCGTTCGATTGCGCATTGAGTCGGCCGGTGAATTGCTGACGCAGCCAACCCATCGGATTGAGTTTGGATTCAGCACCGCCACAGAAACACAGGTCCGCGGCATTGCGTTGAATGACGCGTAAGGATTCGCCGACGGATAACGCGCCGGACGATTCCGCACAGGTGATGGTGTTGGATGGCCCCTGGGCATCGTGGATGATGGTGACGTGGCAGGCGAGCATGTTGGGCAGATATTTCAAAAGCCACAACGGGGTGAGATGGGTGATACCATCGCTGCCCCATTGATGCATGTCGAAATTGCCTTGCTCGTCGCGTGCTTTGACAAAAGCGCCGGTGAGTTCATCGAGTTCCGCGGCAATCAAGCCCGCCCCGATGTGGGCGCCCATACGACCGGGGCCGTAAGATCGCGTGGCATCGGGATCGTCAGGGGCGACCGTGCCGTTAGTGGTCAGTCCCGCATCACGCGCCGCGGCGTCGGCGGCGACGACAGCGAGCTGAATATCGCGTGCCATGACTTTGGTGGCTTTGCGATAGGTCTTGGGGACATACTGGGAAATTTTGAATTCGGGGACCTCAGCCGCGATCTGGCTCTCAAATCCGGCTGGGTCGAACGCCTGTATGGGTCCGATGGCGGATCGGCCATCGCACAGGGCGTCCCAGTTGGACTCGATATCCAGGCCGAGTCCTGAGACGGGGCCGATGCCGGTGATAACAACGCGTCGTGACATAAGAGGGATAGTTTAGCTATTTTGATGGAATGGGGTGGTTTGAGGACGAGGGAGGTGTGGGGGGTAGTCTAGTGGGGGAATCGGGATTACAATGGAGTTATGGCGAAAAAAGCAAAACCGACAACCTATGTGGTGAGTGACGGGGATCTGGTGCTGCATCTGACCAAAGATGAAGGCAAGTGGTATTGCGTGACTGCGCCGTTTCATGAGGGCATGGTGACACAGGCGCGGTCGATTGAGGAAGCCTTTGAAATGGCGAGGGATGCGATTGAGGGATTGCGTGAGGCCCGTGACAAATACGAAAAGGCGTTGCGTGTGACCTTGGCGGGGTGATTTTGATAACGGGAACACGACGGGAAAGGTAGGGGGTTATTTTTTGCCTTGAGGCTTGGGGATGGTCAGTTCCCGGCAAATGGCGGTGACGGTTCCCGCAGGTATTTCGCGGTGGCGGGGGACAGTGGCAAATTTTTTGTTGTTGAGATTAACCCAATGATCGTGGGAACCGCCGTGGTGCGCGAATGCGCAGCCGTGTTGTTTGAGGTGTTTTTCGAGATCGCGACGTTTCATAAGTGACTCCTTTAATAACCATAATTGGTTCTGTTGTCACTTGGTAAATCGGCAGAAGAAATTTTATGTTGTCGATTTGCGGTGCGAATAACGAAGAGGCGACATGATCTGTCTGTAAGTTGTTGTCTTTTTGGTATTTGAAGTTTTTGTCAACAGTCCAGATGTTTGGCTTTATACAAAAATTTGCCCACGCAGAAACCCATATTAAAATAATTCTGACCTGATTTTTGGTGGGATTCTGACGATCGTTGCGATCCGCTACACTACAGCCATGCTGAGTCATCGAATTATTCCGTGTCTGGATGTGAAAGCGGGGCGTGTGGTCAAGGGGGTTAATTTTGTGGAGCTGCGCGATGCGGGGGATCCGGTGGCGATTGCGCGGCAATACGATGAACAGGGGGCTGACGAGCTGGTGTTTCTGGACATCACGGCCAGTCACGAAGATCGAGGGATCATGCTGGACGTGGTGCGGCAGGTGGCCGAGTGTTGTTTCATGCCGTTTACGGTCGGCGGTGGGATTCGGACGATCGCGGATGTGACGGCATTGATTCAGGCGGGTGCAGAAAAAGTGAGCATCAATACCGCCGCAGTGCTGGACCCGATGATCGTGAAACAGACCGCGGACCGGTTCGGGCGATGTGCGACAGTGGTGAACATCGATCCCAAACGTGTGGACGCGGCTGATTACGAAAAGCGGACGGGCAAACGGCCGACGGCGTTGAGCGCGGATGGTAAAGTTTTTGAGGTACACACGCACGGGGGCCGCAAGCCAACGGGTTTGGAAGCGGTGGCGTATGCCCAGCGTGTGGTGGCGTTGGGTGCGGGTGAAATCGTGCTCACGAGCATGGATGCGGATGGGGTGAAGACGGGGTACGACCTGGAAATCACCGGCGCGGTGGCCGCCGCGGTGGATGTGCCGGTGGTGGCGTCGGGCGGGTGTGGCTGCCCGCAACACATGGTGGATGTGCTGACGCAAACGGGGGCCGACGCGGTGCTGGCAGCGAGTATTTTTCACTACGGGGAATATTCCATCGCAGAAACCAAACAATATATGGATGAACACGGAGTGGCAGTGCGACTGGTGGAATAGGTATTAGTCCACAGATTTCACCGATTGCACAGATGAAGAATGTGTTTTAATTAGGCGAAGCAAAAGAAAGCGTGTGTGATGTGGTTTGGGGTTGGATATGATTTTCTGGTTGGTTTAGATGGTGTTCCGACGATTGTTGGGAAAACACGGGACGCTGGCGCGTCGCCCGCTAAACATTCAGAAACATGTAATAATCTGTGTCATCTGTGAAATCTGTGGACGAGACAGTTTAATGAACGCGAGGAATATTGAGCATGTCAGATAAACCGATGATGGCGAAGACGCAGTTGGCGAAATTTTTTAAGGCGGCGGTGGAGCATGGCACATCGGACTTGTTGTTACGGGCCGGGCAGGTGCCGATGTTGCGATTGAAAGGGGCGCTCAAATCGCTGAAGACTGAGCCGTTGGACACGGAAATGTTTGAGCAGGCGATTCGCGAGTCGTTGTCCGCCAGTCAGTACGCGGATTTTGAAAAGAATGGTTCGCAGGATATTGGTGCAGATTTTCCGTACCCGTCGGAACAGGATAAGACGCGTTTTCGTGTGAATATTTTTCGCACGCGGGGTAGGCCTGCGATTGCGGCACGTTTGATCAGTAATGAAATTTTGACGCTTGAGCAGTTGTATGTGCCAAAGGTGCTCAACGAAATTGCCGAGAAGCCGAGCGGGATTATTTTGCTGTGTGGCGTGACCGGTTCGGGCAAGAGCACGACGATCGCGGCGATGATTCAACATGTGAATGAAACGAAGCCGGTGCATATTCTGACGCTGGAAGACCCGATTGAATATCTATTCCGCGATGACAAGGCGATGATCAATCAGCGTGAGATCGGGCTGGATTGCAAGGATTTTGAAACGGGTTTGCGGGCCTTGGTGCGTGAGAATCCGGACGTGGTGCTGATTGGCGAAATGCGTGACCGGGAGACGTTTGAAGCGGCGTTGCATGCGGCGGAAACAGGTCACCTGGTGTTCGGCACGATTCACACCTCGGGTGCGGCCCAGGCATTCAGTCGAATTTATGACCTGTTCCCACACGAGGAGCGTGAGTCGATTCGAGTCATGTTGGCCGAACAGATGCAGTCGTTTATTTATCAGAAGTTGCTGCCGACGATCAAGCCGGAGTTGAGTCGTGTTCCCGCGGTGGAGATATTGATCAACAATCCGCAGTGCTACAAATACATCATGGAGGGGCGCGAGCACGAGTTGGAAAAAGTAATGAAAGCCAGCCGACAGGAAGGCATGCAGACGTTTACCGATTCACTGGTTGACCTGGTGGAAGCCGATTTCATCCATCCGCGCGTGGCACAGGCGGCTGCAGCGAGTCCGGAAGAACTGAAGATGCGCTTGCGTGGCATCTCATCGAATGCGATGTAGCGAAGTAGCGATCGGGAGCGCGTGAGGGCGGCGGGAACCGATGGTGGTCAATCGCGCGGGGGCAACGTGGTGGTGGTGGTGGTGGTGGTGGTGGTGGTGGGGGGGGGGGATTCAGGCAGTGGGCTAGTTTGAAAAAACAACGAGCCGCGACCGTCAGGAAGCGGGTTTCCGTATGGCAGGCCCGCTCCCTGACGGTCGTGGCTCGTCAGAAAATTCAGACTGGCCCAGTACCGGAATTCATGGGAAATGTGGGGGGGTTGCGCATTGGGGTGGGGTAGTCTATAATGCTGGGCCTCGTGGGTGGCGGGGGGCATTGGACGCGACAAGTTGTGGCGTTAGATTTGAAAACCCAAATTGATGAAATGGTCCATTGCTGACTAACCTTGCCCAATCTGATCCTGTTGTGTTGATGAGTTACATCAAGCCGGCATTAATGCTGGCGGCGGTGGCTGGTTGGGGGCGAGCGCTAACTTTTATTGATAAGGACGCGGGTTATTTTTACCTGAAGCGTCAGATGTGGAATGCACTGCTGTGGGGTGCGGGTCTGGTCGCGGTGGCATTGTGGTTGCTGATTCCATTTTTCTGGGTGGGCTTGTTTTTGGCGATTCCGATTGCGATGGGGCCGATGTTGGGGTATGCGGTTTATCGCAACGGCGAAGTGCCCGAAGATAAACGCTGGCGTTTTTCGATCATGAGCCTGCGGGGCAAATACGAAGAAATGCAACAGGATCGGGCCACACGGCGAGCGCCTGTGACGATGGTCAACAGCGATGGCGTGAATGTGCCGCCGCCCGGGAAAGACGATCCGTTGGCGACGGCGCATGATGCGTTTGCCGAGTTGATGCAGACGGCTGTGAGCCGACATGTGGAACGAATCGAGATGGCGGTGAACAGCCAGAAGTCGGTGACGACGCTGGAAGTGGATGGGGTGAAGTATCCATATCAAGCACTCGAGCCAGCGGTCGCCGTTTCGGTGATTGACTATCTGAAGCAGTTCGCGGGCTTGGATGTATCGGATCGACGCAAGACGCAACGGGGCAAAGTGCGATTCGAAGGCGAAGATGAAGTGGGGCGTCATCAATTAGACGTAAGCACGTCGGGATCGACGCGTGGTTTGTCGATGGCGATGATGTTGGATGCGAAGAAGGCTGAGCCGTTGAATTTGCCTGAATTGGGGATGACGGACAAGCAACTGGAAAGTGTGGCGAATGTTCGCGAAATGGTGGGGAAAGTAGCGATCGTGACGGGGCCACCCAAGAGCGGTGTGAGCACGACGTTGTTAGCCTTGCTCGGAGCGCACGATCCGTATACGCAGAGCATTGTGACGCTGGAAGAAGAAGTGGAAACCGAGTTGGAAGGCGTGACGCATTTCGCACTCGACCCAGGCGCCGATGGCAAGGCCAAGTCCGAAAAACTAGCGGGTATTTTGCGACGCGATCCGAACGTGGTGATGCTGTCGCAGGTTGCGGATGTGCATACGCCGAAGGTGCTCGTGGCCGGCAATGAGCATGCGTTGATCTATTTCGGCTTGAAGCTGGATGACACGACGACAGCGATAAAAGGTTGGGTGCGTGCGGTGGGTGATGTGTCGGACGCGGCCGAGTCGCTGGGAGCGGTGGTATCGCAACGGCTGGTGCGCAAGCTGTGTACGACATGCCGTGTGCCGTATCAGCCCGATGCGTCGAGTTTGCGAAAGCTGAATTTGTCGCCTGATCGTGTGGGGCAGTTGTACAAGCAATCGGGCAAAGTGGTGGTGAAAGAAAAACAAGAGACATGCCCTGCGTGTGGTGGGATTGGCTATCGAGGTCGCGTGGGTGTGTATGAAGTGCTGGTGTTCGATGAGCAGGCGCGTCGGCTGTTGAGTCAAAGTGATCTGGAAGGATTGCGGACATATTTCAGCAAGCAACGCGTGATGCGACTGGATCAGGCAGCGTTGGCGAAAGTGGTTGACGGGACGACGAGCATCCAGGAAGTGACACGCGTGTTGTCGGGGAATAAAAGCAAGAGTGCGAAAGGTTCGAAGACCTCCAAGTCATCATCGACTTCCGCAAAAAAAACCAGTAAAAAACCGGCGAATCCCGCGTGAGGCCCGAGTAAGGCCCGCGTGACAGGCACATGACAGGGTTCGTGTGCATCGCCGAGCGTGACACACGCAAAGCCGAAAAGGTTGAAAGCAATCGATTGCAACGTGCATGGCGTAAATGGCGAGGCTGATTGGCGAATTAACGAAATGACTGTTTATTTATGATTATGAATATTGTCATTGTGGTGTTCCTGTTGCTGATGGCCTATTGGTGGGCGATGCAGGGATTGTTAAGTGCATCATTGCATGCGTTGGCGGCCGTGTTGGCCGGCGCGTTTGCGTTTGCATTGTGGGAACCGTTGACATTGGGGCTGTTGATCAAGCGGATGCCAGAGTTCGCGTGGGGCGTCGGTTTGGTGGGGCCGTTTGTGTTGTTGTTGATTTTGATTCGGGTCGTGCTCGACAAACTCGTGCCACGTGATGTGAAGTTCCACGATCTGATGAACAAGATCGGCGGAGCATTGTTCGGCGCGTTGGCTGGTGTGTTGGCTGCGGGTGTGGTGTTGATCGGCGTGGGTTTTATGCCTTGGCCGATGGACCTGGGTGGGTATCAGCCGTTGTCGTACACCCCGCCGGGTGTGGTGACGCGCGAGGGTGGGTCGACCTTGTGGGTGCCTGTGGATCGAATCACGCAGGGGTTTTACAACCGCTTGTCGAATGGTGCATTTTATAACGGGACGCCGTTGGGTTTGTATGTGCCTGACGTGGTGGATCAATCGGCGTTGTACCGAGTGCGACGTGATGAAGATGCGTCGCTCGCTGCGGTGCCCAAGAGTGTGAAGGTTGATACGGTTTATACGATCAAGCCCCGCGTGCTCAGTGAAGCGCATCCGTCGGTCGAGCCGGTGGCCAGTAAGGTCCGAGGCGATCTGGTGGTGGTGGATACAGCATTTGAATTGAATCGTGATTTCCACGGGACATACGATTCGGATTCGACGTTGCGTTTGTCGCCGACGCATGTGCGTTTGGTGACTTGGCGCACGGACAGCGAAGGCGATACGGTGTCAGAGATGCATGCTCCGACGGGGTATAGCCAGGTTGATCCGGAAACCAACGCGAGATTTTATTGGCCGATCAATTCGAATGAAACGCTGATCGTGGGTGTGAATCCGATGGAACAGATCGGTTTTATATTCGATGTGCCAGCAGGCCAAACGCCGCAATTTTTATTGGTGCGTCGTTTGCGTTTGAGTTTGCCGGGCGTGCCTGTGTCAGATCCGACGATGGTGGCCGCGGCGTTCGGTCGCGTGGATGATGACATGTCGGGCCAAGGCGGGGGCGACGGCATGTTTGCCAATGGCGACGGCACGGGCAATAGCGTGGGGGATCGCGATGGGCAACGCACAGGCGTCGCCGCAGTGGAAGTTGAGCTGAGCAATAAACTGGAAATTGCATTCAGTAAAAACCAGGTGACGGCATTCAAATATGACGAAAGCGAAATACGATCGGGGCTCGCGGAAATTCGTAAGCCATCGGGAGCCATGAGTCGATCAAATCGTCTCGACGCGATTATGTTGCCCTCGCATCAAGAGATGGTGCGTTTGAAATTGGATCGCGATCAGGCGTCGAGCCTGTTCGGCCGCGTGATGGTGATCGCGGCACAAGTGGGCGAGATGTTTTTGACCGATACCTCGGGGCAGCCATGGTACGCGACGAGTTATAACCTGGTACGCCCGGATCGAACGCAGTTGTTGGCCGTGGATGTCGACGTTCGATCCGCGAAACAGATCCCGGTCAATGACATGCGGCCCGGCGATAAGTTGTATCTGTTTTTCCCGGTTCGCAAAGGGGCAACGATTAAGTCGTTCACGATAGGTTCCACGACCCAGGAAGTAACGATCGTGGAATAAGGCCGCCCCCCCACACACTTCTCACAAGGGTTCTAAAAAATGCAGGGGAAACGCAGGGGAAACAGGGGGGCAGATGCAAAGGCAAAGCTAGCGGATAAAGGGGAAAGTGTGGACCAGAATGCGGGGATAATCGTGGGAGATAATCGTGTGGGGGAATGTGGGGTGGGGGGGCAGGTGGTTGTGATGGGGTTGGGCCGATTTGGTGGTGGTGTCGGCGCGGCGCGATATCTGGCAGAGCAAGGGTGGCGGGTGTTGGTAACGGACCGGGATGACGCGACGACGCTACGCGATAGCATCGAGCAATTGTCGGATTGTGCGGGGATCGATTATCGACTTGGCGAACACCGGGTGGAGGATTTTGCGTCAGCGGATTTGGTGGTGGCCAATCCTGCGATCAAACCTGAGGGCAATGTCTATCTGGAAGCAGCCCGGTCAGCGGGTGTCCCCATCGTGACGGAAATCCAATTGCTGACGCGTCGGCTCAATCGTCAACGCGTCATCGGGATCACCGGCAGTGCGGGCAAGAGCACCGTGACCGCGATGGTGGGGCATATTCTTGAGGCATGTGAGTTAAAAACGACAAGTGAGAAATTAAAAGTGGAGGGTCGCGCTAAGCCGCAAGCGGCGGAAACCCAAGACAGTCAATCACGCGGGGGAAACGTGGGGGGTGATGTGGGGGGGGACGTGGGGGGAAACGT
>JAUHYI010000055.1 GCA_030426385.1 Phycisphaerae bacterium | reverse complement strand
TCGGCTGGGCAATGGGATTGCTACGGATTTGTCCGGTGCCGAATCGATCAGCGACATCATCAACCTGATTAACGAGGACGCCATTGGGACAGGTGTCGGGGTGGTCGCATCGCTCAACAGCAACGGCAACGGCTTGTTGTTGACCGACACCACCGGCGGAACAATCAAAAGCTTCATCGTCGCCAACTCGGGCGGTTTGGGCCTTGATGGTACCTATGCTCAGGACACGCTCGACACGGGCAATCTGCAATTGCGTTACGTCTCCGAAGCCACCCGATTGGATCAACTCAACAACGGCAACGGCGTGGCAGCGGGGCAATTCACCATCTTTGATTCGGCGGGCAACACTGCCAAAATCGATTTGACGCAGGGTGAAAAAACAGTCGCAGAAGTTATTTCGGAAATTAATTCCAAGAGCAACATCAATGTGCTCGCTCGCATCAATGACAACGGCGACGGCATTCTGTTGGAAGACACCAATCCGAATCCTGCGGCCTTTGCCATGAAGGTAGAAGAATCGGGATCATCCACCGCACGCGATCTGGGACTGCTCGGCGAAGCCGAAACCGCTGGCGGAGATCTCGACGGTAGTTTTGAAGTCACCATCAATATCGCAGCGCCTGAAACCGTCAGCGGCACCACGCTACTCAATGATCTCAACGGTGGCGAAGGGGTTGATGTGGCCGCGGGCAAGGCTGATTTTCAGATTGAAACCAAAAGCGGTGAAATCTATACCGTGAATCTATCCGGGCTGGTGACGGTACAGGATGTCATCGATGCGGTCGGCACGGCCACGGGTGGCGACATCACCGCAACCATCAACGGTTCGGACAACGGCCTGCGTCTAGTCGACAACACAACTGGCACCGAAACGTTCAAAGTCAGCAGCCTCAACGGTTCCGACGGTGCGGAAAATCTAGGGATTCTGGGAAGCGATAGCGATGATGATGGGGAAATCATCGGCTCCAAAATTGTGGAAGACACCACGCTCGAAGACCTGGTCGATCGCGTGAATAATTCCAATGCGCGAATCACCGCAACGATCATCAATGATGGTTCGCCCAACACGCCGTTCCGTTTGAGTTTCAGCAGTGATAAAGAAGGAACAGCTGGCGCGTTTATCGTCGATGACGATGGCTTGGGGTTGAACATTGCGACATTAACCGAAGCTGAAGATGCAGTGGTGTTTTATGGTGGCGGCGATCCGGCCCACAGCGTGCTGGTCAGCAGTTCCACCAACACCCTCAATTCACTGATTCCCGGTGCGACCATCGAACTGGCATCAACCAGCGAAACGCCGGTGACCATTACCGTCAATCGCGACACGAGTACCGTGACCGAAAGCATCCAAGGATTTGTGGATTCGTTTAACCAGGTGGTTGACGTGTTTAACAAACACGATTCCTACGACGTGGATAGCGAACAGCGCGGTTTGTTGCTCGGCGATGCGTCGATCCAGCGGGCACGCAGCGGTTTGTATCGATTGGTATCCCAGCGTTTCACCGATGTGGACGGGCAGTACAACAGTCTGTCACAAGTCGGCATCACGGTGGGCAGTGGTGCCAAACTGGAATTCGATCAAGCGAAATTTTCCACCGCTTTGGAAAACGATCGCGCTGCGGTTGAGCGTCTGTTTTCGTTTGTGGAAACCGAAAAAGATTCAGACAATCAGTTGAACGTGGTGGGACGTGGTGCGGGCAAGAGTTTTGAGGAGTTGCTGGTTAGTCTGACCGATTCGATTGACGGCACATTTCAACGCACGTTGGACACGGTGGACAATCAGATTGAGGCCAACACCACCCGGATTGAGCAATTCGATGTTCAATTGGAAGCCAAGCGGCAACGCTTGTTGACACAGTTCACCAACATGGAACGAACCCTGGCTGAATTGCAGAACCAATCCAGCGCCCTGGCAAGTTTCCAGCCGGCCTCATTCGGCTAGTTCGGTTAATGGGTTGCTGGCCTGAGCCATTCGGGGCGTGCCCCATGTCAAATAAAAGGTCGTTTTTGACGAAACTGAGCCGGTAGCGTCCGATAGTTTTGCGTCTGTAGCGTTTGGATGGGTTACCAAAATAGTTGCTAAGGCTGATCCGTGAATCAGGCCGATACTTCCATAGGTCACGAGTCATTTATGAACGTCAATTGTCGTGACCGCGAATTGACACTAACGGGAAGTATTGGAATTGCGATGAGTCAGTCAGGCGTCAATCCCTACCTCAAAACGAAAGTGATGACCGCCAGCCCGGAAGAGCTGCGGTTGATGCTGTATGAGGGTGCGATTCGATTCTGTCGCCAGGCATCAATGGCCATCGAAAAGAAAGATTTCGAAACCAGCTACAACAATCTGATGAAAGCTCAGAAAATTGTGCTCGAGTTGTCGACAAGTTTGAAGCATGATGTGGCCCCGGAATTGTGCGAAAAACTCGCGGCCCTGTACACCTATATCTACCGACGACTGGTGGATGCCAATATCAATCGCGATACCGCTGCGATCGATGAAGCCATCGAGCTGATCGATTACGAAAAGCAAACGTGGGAACTGCTGATGCAGAAAATGCACAGCGGAGCTAACAAAACGGCCGCGGCAGATGTTCTCGGTGCCCGCCAGACTGCGATGAGCTCGCTCTCGACGCAGGGCTAACCCCCCCACATCCCCCCCAACATCTCCCCCCCCCATACACCACGCACATATATATTTCCCTTGGCAAACCGAAAGTTTTTGGGTTGCAGGTGTTGCACATTGGCCCGATTTGGGTTGAATGTGGGGTGGTCGCATTTGGCAAGTCGGGCCAACGTCATTACAACATGACCCATGACTTCTGATTCATCCACATCGTTATCGCAAGCCCGCCCACGTATTCTGACCGGCGATACGCCGACGGGGCGGTTGCACCTGGGACACTGGGTGGGATCACTGGAAAACCGCGTGCGTTTGCAGGATGAGTACGAAAGTTTTTTCATCATTGCCAACCACCACGCCCTGACCACGCGGGTGGAAAAGTCCAGGGAAATTCGAGAAGACACGCTGGGGCTGGTCATCGATTGGCTGTCGGTGGGGATCGACCCGAAAAAGAGCGCGATTTTTATTCAAAGCGAAGTGCCTGCGATTGCGGAATTGTCGTGGTATTTTGCCATGCTCGTGCCGTTCAATCGGGTGATGCGCAATCCGACGCTGAAAACGGAAATCGAGTCCAAGGGGTTGGGCGATCATTACAGTTTTGGTTTTCCGATGTACGCGGTGGGACAGATTGCTGACATCCTGGCATTTCGTGCGGACCTGGTGCCCGTCGGCGAGGATCAGGTCCCGCATCTGGAATTGTCACGCGAGGCAGCCCGGCGGTTCAACCAATTGTTCTGTGGCGTTGATTCGCATGCGGATGATGCGGAGCATGCGGCCAAAGGCGTGTTCCCCATTCCCGAGCCGAAGGTGGGCCGCATTGCCCGGCTGATGGGGATCGATGGTGCCCCCAAGATGGGCAAAAGTCTGGGCAACGCGATTCTGCTGTCGGACACGGCCAAACAGGTGCAGAAAAAGTGCAACAAAATTTTTACGGGCCGACAAAGCGCGACTGATCCGGGCAAGATCGAAGGCAATCCGTTGTGGCAATATCACGATGCGTTTAATCCGAATGCCGATGAGGTGGCTGACATGAAAGCGCAATACCAGGCGGGCACGATTGGCGATGGCGATTGCAAAAAACGATTGGCCCAATGTATCAACGAATTTCTGGAGCCAGTGCGTGAGCGACGCATCGCGCTCGAGGCTGATCCGGATCATGTGATGGACGTGTTGCGCGATGGCACCAAACGCGCGAACGAAGCGGCGGAAGAGACGCTGTGGCTGGCCAAGCAAGCGATGGGATACGATTTTTTCCCGCGCGAATTGCGCTGAGTTAGCCGCCGCCATTTGGCGGCGCGTTCGCGTCAGGGGTAATTTTACCGGCACGCCGCCAAATGGCGGGGGCTAACAATTTGCCATTCGTTATACGCAAACAAGTTGATCGACCGAGCTGTTTTCATCGACGTGCCAGGATGCGCCGTCACGGATGACCGGGCGATACAACGTGTCGCGTTCGATGGGTTGGTAGCCTGCTTCACGGATGGCCCGGTGCAGGTCGGTCACGGTGATTTCCTGATGGGTGTCGCTGCCGCCGACCTTGGTGATGTCGTACCAGACGACGGTGCCATCGATATCGTCGACGCCACATTGCAGGGCGATCTGCGACAGTTCCAATGTTTGCATGATCCAGAACGATTTGACGTGCGGAAAATTGTCGAGCATCAGGCGGCTGACCGCCAACATTTTCAGATCATCCAATCCGGTCGGGCCATACATGTGTTGCAGCTCGGAATCGTCAGGGATGAACGGCAAGGGGATCACGGTCTGGAATCGGCCCGCGTAGTTGTTAGCGATGGCCTCGTCCTGGGCCTCACGCAACATGCAGAAATGATGGATGCGATCCTCGAGCGATTCGATGTGGCCATACAAAATCGTGGCGTTGGACATCAGCCCGATTTCGTGAGCAATGCGATGAACGTCGAGCCACTGGTCGGAGCGGATTTTTCCCTTGAACACCTCGTCGTGAACGCGATCATCGAAAACCTCCGCACCACCGCCGGGCAGTGAACCGAGGCCTGCGTTTTTCAAATCGGTGAGCACGGCACGAATGTCGCGGGGCCGTTTGCTGATGCGGGCCAGGTGAACGATTTCCACAGCCGTGAAAGCTTTGAGATGGATCTGCGGCGCCGCGTCACGAATGGCCGAGAGCATGTCGGTGTAATAGGAAAACGGCAGGTAGGGATGCAGACCGCCGACGATGTGCATTTCGGTGGCACCGGCGGCGAGGGATTTTTTGGCGCGGGTGACGATTTCCTGGATATCGAATTCGTAGGCTCCGGCCTGATCTTTCTTGCGATGAAATGCACAGAATTTGCAGGACAGCGCACAGATATTCGAGTAATTCATGTGCTGGTTGATGTTGTAGTAAACGCGATCCCCGTGCAGGCGTCGGCGGACGCGGTCAGCTAATTCAGTGATGGTCCAGACATCGCGACTGCGCAACAGGGCCAGACCATCTTCAGGGGAAAGCCGCTGATGGTCGTCAATTTTCTGAGCAATCGTGGCAAGCGTGGCATCCATGCCTACGATGATAAGCCGATGCGGGGCATCTGGAAAGAAGCGGGCAAAAGAGATTACACTGAAGACATGCGAATCATTGGACATGGGATTGATATTGTGGAAACGGCGCGGGTGGCGAAATTGTTGGCCGACCATCCGGAGCGGTTCATGGCCCGGTGTTTTACCGAAGCCGAACAGGCGTATGCGGATGATCGCAAGCGTCAGATCGAACATTTAGCCGGCCGGTTTGCCGCCAAGGAAGCGATATTGAAAGTACTGGGAACCGGCTGGACGGGGAAAATCGCATGGACGGATGCGGAGGTGATCCGCGAGCCGTCGGGGATGCCACGCGTGGTTTTGCATGGCGAGTGCAAGCGGATTGCCGGTGAGCTGGGGATCGATCAGTGGTGGGTGAGCATCAGCCATATCTCGACGCATGCGACAGCCAGTGCGATCGGCGTGGCGAATGGGGGATAGATAATGATGGGATGCCCAAGCGCGTTTTGTCGATTTGTCGATGGGGGGAAGTATATGGGAGGAAGTGAGGGGTGGTCGGGCTAAGAGGTGATAAGCTGGAGTGGTGTGTTTGCAGGGAGAAATGTGGGGGGGGAGTAATGCAGGGGAAAACGCGGGGGGGCCGATAGAATGGATATATGGTATTGCGTAAGAAAAACAGTCCCCCGCCGATTGAAATTATGCGTCGGCGACAGGAGTTAGCGGCGCAGGAGCCGGTGACGAGCAGCGATTTAGTGCGCGAAAAGGGCAGT
Organism: Phycisphaerae bacterium; assembly: GCA_030426385.1. GTDB lineage: Bacteria > Planctomycetota > Phycisphaerae > Phycisphaerales > Phycisphaeraceae > JAUHYI01. Next base: position 27,068 of record JAUHYI010000055.1, on the reverse strand, counting down.
GGCGAGGGTTCGAGGGGATTGGGCGGGGGCATGTCCGTCAAAGAGATGGGGGAGAGTCTGCTGGAACGGGCTCGCTATCCGCTGGTGATTCGGCTGCCGCGAGCGTTTGCGTTTTTGCTGGGTGTGGTGCTGCTATGCGTGATTTTCCTGGCCTATATGGCGGGCCAAGCGCGTGGGCGTTCGGCGGAGCGGGAAATGCGGCAGGAAATGCAGGCCCAACTGATCGATCCGATGGCTGTATTCAATGATGGGCAGTATCTGGATGATCAACGCTCGGGGGTAACCGGGGCCGATGCTCGATCGGCGGGGATGCGGCGCAATGGTTTGATGGTCGTGGAGCAGCCCGGCAGCGTGGGACGGGGTGATGAGGGGAATACCGCCAATAGCGGTCGCGACGGGGCAGGGGCGGGCGTCCGAGGTACTGGTGGAGCGGGAGTGGGGAGCGATGTGGGGGGCACGGGGGGGGGGGGGGGGGGGGGGGGGGGGGGGGGGGGGGGGGGGGGGGGGGGAGGGGGGGAGGGGTGATCCGCGGGTGCCTGGGATGAATTATTTTGCCCTGATGAGCTATTCGCCGGAGCATGCGCAGCGGTTAATCGAATTTTTAGGGGAACATGGGGTTGAAGCGGCGGCGGTTCCCGGTCATAATGCAGGACTAGCCAAAGTTGTGGCCATGCGAGCGTTTACCGCAGAGCAGACGCGATCACCACAACGTGAGGCCTACGAACAATACCTGCGTCGTCTGGGCCGAGCGTGGAAAGCTCGCAATGGCAACAAAGGTGATGACCTGCGGTTGATGTATCTGGAATTGTACGATCCGTAAGCGAGCGCAAGACGCAGCATAACACGCGATTGAATATACGAGTTAGTCCCTAAGCAAGTGAGTAAGTGATGAGCCTGGATAGTTCCCTGAAATCGTCGTCTGGTTTGACCCGTCACCGTAACGTGTTGACACGTGCCGAACGCATCGCGCGCATGGTGGAAAAGGGTTCGTTTGATATCGAAACCGGCAAGCCATTGGGCATGCTCAAAACCGGCAACCGTAAATTGAAAGCGGCTGGTAAGTCCAAGAAGAAGGATGACGCTGCGGCGGCATCGTAATTGTTGGTCTTGTGAGTCGAGCGTGTTTTCCGCATGGATTGGTGTTGAAGTGCGAGATGTTGTTGCGCTTTGGCAAGTCGACGTACCGGGCATTTTGATCACATGTTTTTGTCAGGTTTAACGGTGTTATGCTCGATCCCAAGCGACTGATTACCGATCGTTTGCACGCGATAGATGCGTCGGGTATCCGTCGTGTTTTCGATCTGGCGGCGCAACTGGAAAATCCGATCAACCTGTCGATCGGGCAACCGCATTTTGATGTGCCTGATCCGATTCAGGATGCCGCGATCGAAGCGATCCGTGCGGGACGCAATGCGTATACGGTGACGCAGGGCGCAGCCGAGCTGCATGGGAAAATTCACAAGCAGATGCGGTCAGAATTGCCAGACGTGGCCGATGCCTTGGCCAGTGGCGCGGCGAAATCGCTGGTGATTTCCGGGGTGTCGGGTGGCTTGCTGTTGGCGTTATTGACCTGTGCAGGGCCTGGCGATGAAGTGCTGATTCCTGATCCGTATTTTGTGATGTATCGACACCTGGTCACGCTCAGCGGGGCGACGCCGGTCTACATCGATACGTATCCGGATTTCCAGTTGTCAGCCGAGAAGGTGGCCGCCGCGATCACGCCGCGTACGAAACTGTTGCTGTTTAATTCGCCGTCCAATCCGACTGGCGTGGTGGCGACCGATCAGGTTTGCCGCGAAGTGGCTGATCTGTGCCGAGAGCGCGGGGTGCTGCTGTTGAATGACGAAATCTATGACGATTTCTGTTACGAAAAAATCCCCAGGCCCCACGATGCTGATCAAATGCGCTGCGCCAGTCCTGCGGTGTACGATCCGAATGTGTTACTGATGCGTGGGTTTTCGAAGACGTATGCGATGACGGGCTGGCGATTGGGGTACGTGGTTGGGCCGACGGCCGTCGTGGAACAGATGACGAAATTGCAGCAATACACGTTTGTGTGTGCGCCGTCGATGGTGCAGGCGGCGGGCGTGGTGGCGCTGGATGTGGATATGAGTGCGTATGTCGAGATGTATCGCGGCAAGCGTGATCGTGTCGTCGAAATGCTGTCGGAGCATTACGAACTGACGACGCCGGGCGGAGCGTTTTATGCGTTTCCCAAAGTGCCCGAGCGTTTGGGGATCACCGCGACGCAGTTTGTGGAACGTGCGATCGAGCGCGGCTTGCTGATCATTCCCGGGTCGGTTTTCAGCTCGCGGGACACGCATTTTCGGCTCAGCTATGCGTGCGAGGACGACATGTTGGAGCGGGGATTGGAAATTCTGGTGGAACTTGCAAAATCGTGAGTTTTTGTGGGCGGTTCGTTCGTCATGGGCCGCGTGTCTCGCTAAACTAAGCCACTGATGACAAGCAAACAACCCCTAGCGAAATTGGCATTGCAGGACGGCAGCGTGTTCACGGGCACGGGTTTTGGCTATGTCAATCCTGAAAAAACGCCGACCGAACCTGTGACGGGCGAAGTGGTTTTCAATACGTCGATGACGGGGTATCAGGAAATTTTGACCGACCCGTCGTATTGCGGCCAGATCGTCACCATGACCTATCCATTGATCGGCAACTACGGCGTGAACGTGGAAGATGTTGAATCCACGCGCGTGCAGGTGTCCGGATTTGTCGTGCGGGAGTTGGCCAATCGCCACAGCAATTATCGAGCGAGTACCACGCTGGAAACCTGGTTGGCTGACCAGCGGGTGTTAGGCATCAGTGGCATCGACACGCGGGCATTGACGCGGAAATTGCGTATCACCGGCGCGATGAGTGGCGTGCTGGTTTGCGAAACGTATGGCCAATTCAATGACGCGGAACTGGTCGACATGGCACGGGCAGTGCCTTCGATGACGGGACAGAATCTGGCCCAGCAGGTGAGCACAAAAACGGTTGACGGTCGCGACGAGGGACTGGGCAACTGGTCGCCGATTCAGGGCCTTGCCGAAAAATCATCGCGGGCATTTCGGGTGGTGACGTTTGATTGCGGGGCGAAGTCAAACATCCTGCGGCATCTGGTGGATTGTGGGTGCGAGGTGGTGGTGATGCCACACGATTCGAGCGCGACCCAGGTGTTGGCCGAAAAGCCTGATGGCATTTTTGTGTCGAATGGGCCGGGTGATCCTGAGCCGGTGGATGTCACGATTGCGACCTTGCGTGAATTGATGGACAGTCAGCCAGCGCTGCCGATGTTTGGCATATGCCTGGGACATCAGTTGCTGGCGTTGGCGTTGGGTGCGAAAACGTTCAAATTGAAATTCGGCCATCGTGGTGGCAATCAACCGGTGCAGAATTTGGCCACGGGTAAGGTGGAAATCACCAGCCAGAACCACGGGTTCGCGGTGGAAACCGAAAGCCTGAAGCAGGTTGATGCCGAGCCGACGCATGTGAATCTGAATGACAATACGCTGGCAGGATTTCGACATCGCACGCGGCCGATTTTTGCCGTGCAATATCATCCCGAGGCGAGCCCCGGTCCGCACGATGCGTCGTATCTGTTCGACTGTTTCATTCAGATGATGGAAACTTCACAGAGTCCCACGAGCCAGCAGATGGATCAGGCTCAGCGACGACGTAACACGCTGTTAAACGTCACTGACGTTGCGGCTACGGTCTAATTGCACCTACCCACCTCCCACACCATTCATTGGTTTACTCCGGAACTTGAGGGCGATATCTGATGGCTGAATTTGTCACAACCGCTCAAACCGATGTGGCCAACGGATCGTGGTCCACCGGTGACAGCTATGAACTGTACGCGGCGGACCGATGGAACGAGGGATATTTTCGTATCAATGAACTTGGCCATGTGTCGGTACATCCGGATCCCGATAGCGATCACGCGATTGATCTCAAGCAACTGGTCGACAATCTGGAAAAGCGTGACCTGGGTTTGCCATTGTTGGTGCGGTTTGATGACATTCTCAAGCACCGCATTGATCGCATCCAGAATGCGTTTGCCACGGCCATCAAAGATTGCGATTACAACGGCGACTATCGTTTTGTGTATCCGATCAAAGTCAATCAGCAACGTCATATTGTCGAGCAGGTGTTGCAATATGGAAAATGCCATGGGTTCGGCGTTGAGGCGGGAAGCAAGCCCGAGTTGCTGGCCGTGATGGCTTTGGTGGATGACGAGCAAACGCCGATTATCTGCAATGGTTTCAAGGATGCTGAATACATTGAGGGTGTGGTTCTTGCCAAGAAAATGGGCAAGAATATTATTCCGGTGGTAGAGAGTTTTGCGGAATTAGAATTATTGGTGAAAGCCGCAGAAGAGCATGGCGTTCATCCAGCGATTGGGTTGCGTGTGAAATTAGCCAGTCGTGGGGCAGGTCGCTGGGAAAATTCCGCAGGGTATCAATCGAAATTTGGATTGACCGCGGGCCGTGTGTTGGATGCGTTGGCGTATCTGCATGAACGAGGCATGGGTGATTGTCTGACGTTGTTGCATTTTCATATGGGCAGTCAGGTCAATGATATTCAACAGGTAAAAAAAGCGATCGTGGAAGCCACGCGGGTGTACGTGGAATTGGTGCAAGCGGGTGCGGGTCTGAAATATATCGATGTGGGTGGTGGTCTGGGTGTGGGCTATGACGATGCGAGTACGAACTACGCGTTGCAGGAATATGCCAATGATGTGGTGTATTACGTGCGTGAGGTTTGCGAGCAATTTGGCGTTGATCACCCCACGATCATCAGTGAATCAGGGCGCGCGGTGACGGCACATCACAGTGTGCTGGTGTTTAATGTGTTGGGTACGACCGAACACAATGCGGGGGCGTTGCCGATTCGTCCGAATGGTCCGGGGCTGGAGCGTGTACCCGGGCCGTTGCGTCGGTTGTTTGAAATTCAAGCGACGATCGATTCGAAAAGCGTGATTGAATCATTCCACGATGCGGAACTGGCGTTGGATGAAATGCTGAGCAGTTTCAGCCTGGGGTATTGCTCGCTGGTGCATCGTGCTGCGGCGGAGCGTTTGTACTATGACGTCTGTCGCCAGACGCAGGAAATTGCCAGTGCCATGGATGAGATGCCTGAACAACTGGCACATCTGGAATCGAAATTAGCCCCGACGTATTTTTGCAACCTGTCGATTTTCCAATCGCTGCCGGATGCGTGGGCCATCGAACAGTTGTTCCCGATCATGCCGATCCATCGCCTGGATCAAGAGCCGACAAGCCGCGGCATTCTGGCTGATATCACCTGCGATTCAGACGGGAAATTGTGCAATTTTATTGACCATGCGGGCACGCGCCCGACGTTGCCGTTGCATCAACCCAATGGGCAAAGTTATTACCTGGGCGCATTTCTGGTCGGAGCCTATCAGGAAATTCTCGGTGATCTGCATAATCTGTTTGGCGACACCAATGCGGTGCATGTAAAAATGGATGACAAGGGCAAGCCGGTGATTGACGAAATCGTCGAAGGCGACACCGTGTCGGATGTGTTGCAATACGTTCAGTTTTCATCACGGGAGCTGAAGCGGGCCATGCGGCGGCGCATTGAAGAAGCGGTCAGTGATGAACGACTGACGCTGGAAGAGGCGGCGGTGTTACGGCGATTTTATGAATCCGGTTTGGAAGGCTATACCTATCTCGAATAGTCTGAAATAGTGCGGGGGTTGGAAAAATATATGTTTGAATTGTTTTATCACGATCCGCTGTGGGTATCGATCGGGCTGGCATGTTTGGCGGTGGTGATCATTGGCATCGCCAAAGCAGGATTTGGAGGCGCGGTGGGTATCGCGGCTGTGCCACTGATGGCCGCCGCGATGAAAACTGATCTGGCCGTCGGCGTGATGTTGCCCGTGTTAATCACTGGTGACATGTTCAGTCTGCGCTATCACCGTCGGCATGTGTCATGGCGACACATGCGTTTGCTGTTGGGTGGCATGATCGTAGGGATCGCGATCGGCACCATCGTGTGGTGGTGGTTGCGACGCAGTGATCATCTGGTCGCGATTTTGAATTTGTTGATCGGCGGATTGTGCCTGGCATTCGTGGGGTTTCAGGTGTATCGCATGACCCGGCCGAAGCAACCACACGTACCCAGTGGTCGCGTGTTTGGATTTATCGCAGGTTCGACGGCCGCGACTGTCTCAACCTTGGCGCATTCGGCGGGGCCGGTGATATCGTTGTACATGTTGGCCCAAAAACTCGATAAAAAACGCATTGTCGGGACGATGGTGGTGTTTTTTACGATTCTGAATCTATCGAAATTGCCGACGTTTTTCGGCATGGCATTGATCACCAGGCAAACCCTGATCACCTCGGCATGTTTGATTCCGTTCGTGCCGATCGGCACGATGATCGGTTACTGGATGCACGAGCGCGTTGCCGAAAAGCCATTCACCATCATCATGTACCTCGCCGCGGTCGTGGCGGCGGTGCGGATGATTTACAAAGGGTTGGGCTATTGATTCACCATTGACGGACTTGAGGGCCTCGGCGGCCTCGGTGGTCTCGAAGGCGATGCGGCGATGAGGCGTTGCGGCGATGAGACCATGATGGGCGTGACGGCAGGCCGTTTTTTTGCGACGATGTGCCAATGCGTTGCCATGTCGCTATTTTGAAAAAACCGTATGTGGAACTGGTGTTGGCTGGTCGCAAGACAGTCGAGAGTCGGTTGACACAAACGAAGCATCCGCCGTTTGGCATGATTAAAACCGGCGACATGATTTATTTCAAAGTATCCGGCGGGCCGTTTGCTGCGATCGCGGTGGCGGGGCCGGTTGAACAATATCAATCGCCGAGCAAAACGGTTATGCGTGAACTGTATCAGCGGCTTGAGCCGTTGGTATGTGCAGGTCGCGAGTATTGGCGTGAACGTAATGCCTATAGCTACGCGACATTCATTCATTTGCAGCGCGTGACGCCATTAACGATTGGGCCTGACTATGCGAAATCCGCGTGGCGTGCGTGGCATGTGATCGATCCAGCGCCGCCGTTGGTGTATGACAGTCAATTGACTCGCGGGGGAATTCGCAATCGATATGTGTTGACGCGCCAATGCGGAAAAATGTTTTCAGAAAAAACATTCACCTTGCAATTGCCTGATGGAAAAATGGTCGACACGAAACGCTATTTGTTGCAACGCATTCGTTGGCGAGGGTGGGAGCCATATTTTGAACAGGCTGGCGTCGGTGTGGGCGACTGGGTGCGTTTTGTCCGCGAGGGGACGGGGCGGTATCGTGTGTTATTCATCAAGGAAAATCAGTCCAATGCTCAATGAAATACCAATGCATGATCAACGCCCGTGGCTCGGCGATTACATCGATGGGGTGACGCTGGAAACGCTGATCCGTGTGGCGATGGATGAGGATGGCCGCGACATCACCAGTGAAGCAACGATTCCTGCCGATCAGGTGGGACACGCGGCTGCCCATCCGCGATCGGCGGGGGTACTTTGCGGCACCGCATTGTTGCCGACGATTGCCCGATGCTTTGCGTCGGATATTCTGGTGACGCCGTTGCTTGCAGATGGCGAGACGTTATCACCCGGCGATGTGATTGCACAATTTGATGGGCCGTTGGTGCGACTGTTAGCGATGGAACGGGTGGCGTTGAATTTCATGACGATGATGTCGGGTGTCGCCACATTGACGCGGCAATATGTCGATGCGGTAGCGGGCACGGATACGGAAATTACCGACACGCGTAAAACCTGGCCGGGCTTGCGGTCGTTGCAAAAATACGCGGTGGCTTGTGGCGGGGGTGTGAATCATCGCATGGGACTAGCCGATGCGATGTTGATCAAGGACAACCATCTGGCGTATGTGGCGATTGACCAGTTAGGCCCTGCGATTGATCGGGCCCGCGCGATGAATCCCAAGTTGGTGTTTGTAGAAATCGAGGTCGATTCGCTGGCACAATGCGAACAGGCGCTGAAGTTGCCGGTGGATATTATTTTGCTCGACAACATGGATGCCGACCACGTGCGACAAGCGGTGGTCTTGCGTGATGCCCAGGCGCCGTCGATAAAATTGGAAGCCAGTGGCGGCGTGAATCTGGAGACGGTGCGTGCGTTGGCTCAAGCCGGTGCGGATCGAATTGCGATCGGGGCGCTGACGCATTCAGCGGTGGCGTTGGATATTGGTTTGGATATCGCATGATGACGAGCGCGGAGGTCATGGCATGGTTGGATCGGTTGCTGCATGACACGCAAGCGGTGCGCGATGTGCCCTCGCAAGTGAGTCAGGCATTGCAGGCGAGCGGTTGCCGGTTCACGCATGATGCGTCAGGCAATGAACGCCTGACCAGCACGGGGATCGGCGTGTGGGGTGACTATCTGGAATGGCGATTTGCCGATCGACATGCGTTTTCGATCTGGCAACAGATCAGCAGTACGCAGGATAAAACGCGGCAAATATGTGCAGCCGGTGGCCCACAAAAATGTGACGCCCAGATGAATGGTTTGGTGGTCATTGCCAATGAACAAACTGCGGGGCGCGGTCGGCTGGGGCGTGACTGGCAATCGCCGGTCGGGTTGGGGGTGACGTTGAGTCTGGTGCGATGTCTGGATGCGCGCACGCATGCGGGCGCGGTGGATCGCTTGACGTTTGCGGTGAGTGTGGCGTTGTCACAGGTGATGGAAAAATTGGGATTGCCCGCGACGATCAAATGGCCCAACGATGTGATGATCAAGGGCCGAAAAATTGCAGGCATTTTGGTAGAACGCACGCAAACGGGCCACGGGGATGCGGCGATCATCGGCATGGGAATCAATGTGCATCACACGGCTGAGCAATTGCCGCCGCGCGCTACGAGCCTGGCCATTCACGGCATCCAGTGTGATCGTTTGGCCGTGATCGCCTTGGTGTTGGACGCGGTGGATCGAGCGATGACGTGTGACGAAACGACTTTACTGGATCAATGGCGATCGCGATGTGCGATGCTCGATGAGCAGGTCACGTTTCGGCACAGTGGGCGAGAAATTTCCGGGCGTGTGATCGATCTGGATCCATGCGAAGGACTGATTATTCGCAAGGCCGACGGGCATTTAATGCATTTGCCATCAGCGACCACGAGTGTGGTACTGCCCGACTGATTCGGGACAGATGAACCGGCAGCATAGACAGTGTGAAGGCTGAGCGGGATATGGATTCCCTAAATTCCTAGCGTAAGATTCCCCGTTAGCCGCCGCTCTTGAGCGGCGTGTGTGCGTGTGCGGTGACGGTGACGTAACGCCCAAGGGTGGCGGCTAACGCGCACGTTCTAAGCGGGATACATATGGCAATCGCGTGGAAGAAAAGCGGGGGGAGGGTGAGGAGGGTGAGGAGGATGGGGGGGGTGGGTTAACCTTTCCAATAGCGAAACGCGCGAAAGGCTTGGCCGGTGACACGGAACAGGTCGTGTAATTCATTGGGACGAGTGCGATAGTCGTAACGATAGACGGCAATCCATTGACCACCGCCTTCGATGCACAGATCGGGATGGCGTTCCAGAAAGTCCAGCGTGCGCGAGTGAAAAAGTTTTCGCACCGTCATCGGGTTGACGCCACGCATTTCAAACAGTGCATTGAAATGCGGTCGGCCGGGCATATCGATCAGCCGTTCCTGGCGACGCATGGGTTCATCACGCTGGGCCGCGATCGAATGTGGCCACAGGCAAAAGGTAGGAATGCGTCGTTCGCTCAGCTTGTACACGGCGACCGTGTGGCGATGGATTGGGCCTTCGCCATGCGCGGAACTGAAATCGAACACACGCACGTCGGCGTTGAGGAATCGGCCTTTCATCGCATTGCGAATGCGTCGTCGGCGACCACTGCGAAACAATGGAAAGCGCATGAACCAGGCGCGTTGCATCGAGTTGGCCTGACGACGAAATCGAAATCCCAAACGATTTGCAATGCGTGCCAATTGCATGGTGCGCCGACGTTCATGGCCAGCCATGTAGATGGTCGTGCCCAGGCATGCTGCGCCCACGCTGACACCGCCCAGATATACCACCGCGATAATCCAACTGCTTGAGCCACTCATTGGCATCTCCTAGGCCTCCAGGTGATGCAGATACTTCCGAAACACATACTGGCAATCAGGATGACGCAGACGTTGCCGGGCGTTGAAGTGGAGTCGGGGGATCAGACCTTGGTCCTGCTTGCCATCGTGATGATCGGCTCAATCTGCCCGGTCATGATGCGAAAGAACAGGGCGGGGTGAAAAAAACGACGGCGTATATTCTTTAACCGTTTTGATCGTCTCAATTGTGATATTTCACGCGGATTACGCAGGTACCCTGGCTTGACAGGGCGAACGGGCTGACGGGGTCACAGACCCGATTGACATCAAAAAAGCCCACGGATTTTAATCCGTGGGCTTGGAAAATTTACGATTAGTTTCGCAGAGGATCCCCGAGGTAATCGGATGAAAACAGTGGGAATTCCTGACGAAATCTTAAAGAAATCGTGGGGTAGGTGGGGGGGGAAGCGTGGGGGGGCTAGAGGATGCCGTCGAGTTTGCCCATGTAGGACATGAGATCGACGACGCGGTTGGAGTAGCCCCATTCGTTGTCGTACCAGCTGACCAACTTGAAGAAGTTGCCGTCGAGTTCGATACCCGCGTCGTGGTCGAACGTGGACGAAGCAGGATCGTGGATGAAATCGGTGGACACGACGGGCTCGTTGGTCCAGTTGAGGATGCCCTTCATTGCCCCTTCGGAAGCGGCTTTGACGCGAGCACTGATTTCATCATAGCTGGTGGTTTTTTCGGTGACGATGGTCAGGTCGACCACAGACACGTCAATGGTGGGCATTCGGAACGACATGCCGGTGAGCTTACCTTTGAGTTCCGGCAATGCCAGGCCGACTGCCTTGGCCGCACCGGTGGATGCGGGGATGCAGTTCATGCTTGCGGCACGACCGCCACGGAAATCTTTTTTGCTGGGGCCGTCTTGTGTAGGTTGAGTCGCGGTCATGGCGTGGACCGTGGTCATCAAACCTTTGACGATGCCGAATTCGTCGTTGACAACTTTAGCCAGGGGTGCCAGACAGTTGGTGGTGCAACTGGCGTTGGATACCACGTTGGCCGACTTGTCGAGGGTTTCGTGATTGACGCCCATGACGATGGTGGGAACCTGGTCAGGCGTTTTGGTTGGCGCGGAAATCACCGTTTTCTTGGCACCGGCGGCGACATGCTTGGCAGCGTTGTCGAAATCGGTGAACAGCCCGGTGGAATCGACGACGTAATCAACGCCGATGTCACCCCATTTGAGTCCCGCAGGATCACGGCCATCGGTCGAACGGATTTGTTTACCGTTGACGATCAGATGGGTGTCATTGCTTTCGACGGTGCCGTCAAATTTGCCGTGTACCGAATCGTACTTGAGCAAATAGGCGAGACAATCGTTGGGAAACAAATCGTTAATGCCGACGATTTCAATGTTGGGATTGTTCTGGGCTGCCCGGAAAACCAAGCGACCAATACGTCCAAATCCGTTGATACCGACCTTGACTGGCATGTGCTGCTCCGACTGCTAGGGGGTGGGGAGAAAGTAATCGTTGGGGAAACCTGATCGGGTCAACAACCGAACAGGCTTGAGCCCTACACATTAGGTAGTTGTGGGGCGGTGTCAAATCAGGCATGTGTCGAAACGATGTCAAAAACGTTTTTGGCCGATTTGACGTTGAGGCCGATGCGTTCGACGATGCGTGTTATGAGCCGATTGCCGTTTCCAGAACCGCCGACGTCAGCCACAGGTATGGGGCGATCCGCACCTAAGTCTGGCGATACCCGTAACTCAGGCACTGCAAGCTCGAGCAAGGGCGATAGCGCAGGCGAAAAAATGGGACGGAATGCGGAGGCAAGTGGGGGTGAGGGCATGCGGGAGAACGTGGGGGGGGTGGGGGGGAATGTGGGGGGGGCGATGACGGTGAGTCAGGTGGCGGAATTGGTGCGGGCGGCGTTGGCCAGTCATGCACCACGTCGGATACGGATTGTGGGCGAGATCAGTAATCTGTCGGCGCGGACGCATTGGTTTTTTAATTTGAAGGACGATCGATCCTCGTTGCGGTGCGTGTGTTTTGCCTCATCTGCCAAGCGGGTGCGGTTTGATGTGCATGACGGGATGGAGGTGGTGGGGACGGGGCGTTTGGATTATTACGACGCGCAGGGGAACGTGCAGTTTTATGTGGAATCGATTGAACCGGTGGGGATCGGGCCGTTGGAATTGCAGTTTCGACAATTGTGCGAAACGTTGCGCGGCTTGGGTTATTTTGAAGTCGGCCGAAAAAAAGCGTTGCCCCTGATGGCCCGACGTGTAGCCGTGGTGACCTCGCGCAAGGCGGCCGCGTTGCAGGATGTGATCAACACCGCCAGCAAGCGATGGAGTGGGTGTGAATTGGTACTGGTCGATGTGATGGTGCAAGGCCCGTCAGCCGGTGAACAGATTGCGGCTGCGATTCGAGCGTTATCGCGTGATGGGGCGCAGCATGGGATCGATGCGATCCTGCTGACGCGCGGGGGTGGATCGATCGAGGATCTGTGGGCATTTAATGAGCGTGTGGTGGCCGACGCAGTGTTTGAATGTGCGCTGCCAATCGTAGCGGCGATTGGACATGAAACGGATACCACGATCGCGGAGCTGGTAGCCGATCGTCGATGTGCGACGCCGACGCAGGCCGCGATGGAACTGGTGCCTGATGCGAATAACCTTGGGCAACAGGTGTCGCATCTGGAACACCGGCTGCGTCTGTTGTTACGACGTCGGGTGCAACATGAACGCCAGCGGTTGGTCAGTGCGCATCGATCATGGCAATCACTGTTGCCACGGATCAGTCGCGACAAGCGGGCCATGCTCGAACGTTTGGCGAAACATCCGTTTTTGCGTCGGCCTCAGATTCTGGTGGAAACGGCGCGGCGAAAATTGGACGACATCGATCGGCGCTTGTTGCCGATGGTGAAACGGCAAACCGTTGCTCAACGCGATCGCCTGTTGGCGCTGGAGCGAGAATTAGAAGCCGTCGGCCCAGGTAATGTTTTGCGTCGAGGCTACAGTTACACGTTGGATCAATCGGGCCAGGTGATCCGATCAGTGGCCCAGGCCCAGGCTGGGGCGCAACTGACGACGATGCTGGTGGATGGCAAGGTGCAAAGTACGGTGGATGGAGCGGGGCCGGGGATCGCGGGTTTGCAACGGGTATCCAATGCTGTGAAAAAGCCACGTCGGCGGGGACGGTCTAAAGCTGTGGATGCCAGTCAATTGGGACTATTTGGTGGCCAGGCCAGTGAGTCGTGAACGAAACCGCAATACCGTAGGATAGTGAAGATGAGAGGGGGTGGGTACGATAGATCGGGCAAGGGCAAGTTTTGTACGCCGAAAAAGTTTCTGTATACAGATGTGAAATACGTGGGGGGGCAGGGTAAAAATCGATGAAAAAGAATTTGAAATTTGAAGCTGCGATTGAGCAATTGGAAACCTTGATCGATCAGATCGAATCGGGCGAAGTGGGTTTGGAAGAAAGCCTGTCGCGTTATGAAGAAGGCATGGGTTTGGTGACGCACTGCCGTGGCATCCTGGACAAAGCCGATCGTAAAATTGCCGAGTTGTCGGTGAATGTGCAAACCGGCGAATTGGTGGGTGAAGTGGGTGGGGCCGAAGCGGGTGGGTCTGAAGCGGATGAAAGTATGGGGGGAATTGTGGGGGGAAGAAGTGGGGGGGACGTTGAGCCATTTTGATTGGATGATTTTTGCATTGACTGCTGCGTATGGCGCGTGCATGGGTAGTTTTTTAAATGTGGTGATTCTGCGCTTGCCGGAGGGGCGTGACCTGATTTTTGAGCGGTCGCGATGCGCGGTGACGGGCAAGCCGTTGCACTGGTATGAAAATATTCCAATCATCAGTTGGGTGATTCAAGGGGGCAAAAGCCGATACAGCGGGACGCCGATCAGTGTGCAATATCCGTTGGTCGAAGCGTTCACGATGTTGGCCTTCGCGGGCTTGTACCTGACGTATTACATGTCGCCGATGCGTGCGGCATTTGCGAACCTGGGGGTAAGCCAAACATGGCCGGTGTTGATCACACATTTAGCGTTGCTGTCGGGATTGATTGCGGCGACAGTGATTGATGCACGGCTGTTTATTATTCCGTTGCAGATTCCCTACGTGATAATCGTGGCGGCAATGCTATTCATGGTGGGTGGGGCCGTGAAGATGCCGAGTGTGGAAGCGGTAGCCCCGGTGGTGGGCACGTCGTTGGTGCATGCGAGTATCGGGGGAACGATCGGGTTGTTGATCGCGATCGGGCTGTTGTGGGTGGGGATCATTCCGTACAGCGTGCCGATGGATGAGGAAGAGATGGCGGCTGAAGTTGGAACTGAAGCTGAGCAAGCGGACGTTGCGGCGAAAGCGAATCAGAGTGATGCCGAACACATCGGTGAGTTGGAAGATGGGCCTGACCAATGGTTGGCGTATCCGTATCCACGACGGATGGTGATGCGCGAATGTTTGTTTCTGGCGTTGCCGGTGTTGGGCGCGTGGCTGGGGTATGCGTTGTTACGCGAGCCGATCGCGGGGCTGGCTAATGGTGAGGGTTTGTATCCGTTGTGGTTGCGGGTGCTGGGTGGGATTCTGACGGGCTATCTGGGCGGGGCGGGTTTGGTGTGGGGCGTGCGAATTTTGGGGACGCTGGGGTTTGGCAAAGAGGCGATGGGACTGGGGGATGTGCATCTGGTGGGGGCCATTGGTGCGGTGTTGGGTTGGCGTGACGCGGTGCTGGTGTTTTTTATTGCGCCATTTATCGGGTTGGGCGTGGTGTTCATCGGGTCGCTGTTGGGCAAGAAATTTCGGACGCAGGTGCGGGTGATTCCGTATGGCCCATACCTGGCGATTGCGACGGCGATCCTGATGTTTTTGTACCTGTATGTCGAGCGGGGCGTCGGACAGATTTTCCCGTAGCCATGTTTTTCAACCGTGCCACAAGCGGATGGCGGCGAGATTCATTAAACTGGTGTGTAATCGCGTAGGGGATGCATCCCCGCAACCGTGTATCGAAAGGCAATCCAACATGATGATCGCAAACCGTACCGTTCGTGTCGTTTTCAATCTGTTTTTCGTGGTAGTTCTGGCCGGCTTGTCGGTGGGATGCCAGAATTATTATTCGCAAGAGGATTACAACCGATTGCGAGCCGAGAATGTCGAGTTGCGTGAAGCCAATGAACGCTTGCGTAATCAGGATGCATCGCGGGCCAATGACCGGGATATCCTGGCCGCTGAAATTGATCGATTGCAGCGAGAACTGGCCGCCAAGCCAGCACCGCCGTCGCCTGCCCTGGCATCGAGTGGGTTTGGTGGCATCGCTGGGGTAGAAACCTTTTCATCGCCCGGTGCGATCACGGTACGCGTACCCGGCGATGTGTTGTTTGCCTCGGGACGCGTGGATCTGAAAGGATCAGCCAAGAGCACGTTAAGCCAGATCGCTTCGGTGATTAAAAAACAATACGCAGGCAATGTGGTGCGTGTCGAGGGCTACACCGATTCGGATCCGATCAAGAAAAGCAAATGGAAAGACAATCTGGAGCTGAGCCTGCAACGGGCTGCGGCGGTGCATCGTTATTTGAACGAGCAAGGGATTTCCGACGATCGTTTGTACGCCGCAGGATTTGGCGAAACCAAACCGCAAGCCACCAAGGCCAAGAGTCGACGTGTGGAAATTGTTGTTGAAATGCAATGATCGTGATGATCGTGATGACTGTGGGGTGATGGACCGCGAGATGACCGTGATGACCAGCCATCGACATAGCTGGGCCTACAACAACACATGATCGGCATTATCAATTACGGCATGGGGAATCTACGCAGCGTGCAGAAGGCGTTTGAGTTTGTCGGTGCGCAAGCGGTGGTGGTGGACCGTCCCGAAGATATTCCGAATATGGATCGATTGATTCTGCCCGGCGTGGGTGCGTTCAACGATGCGATGCGGCATTTGAATGACGCGGGTTTTGTTGCGCCGATTCGGGAATTTGTCGCAAGCGGAAAGCCGTTTCTGGGAATTTGCCTGGGCATGCAATTGCTGTTTGAAGGTTCCGACGAGCGGGCTGTTGAGGCAGAGGCAAGCGACGCTGAATCCTTGCCGGGGCTGGGATTGTTGCAAGGGCGGATTCGTGCGTTCGCAGGCCCAGCGTTCGGAGCGGGCAAGCTGAAAATCCCGCACATGGGTTGGAATACCTTGTCGCTCGAACGCAATGACGATCCGTTGCTCCAGGGCTTGTCTTCGAATTGCTCAGTCTATTTTGTGCATGGGTATCATGCGTCGGCACAGACCCTCAGCCGATCGGCGATGTGCGATTACGGTGGGCCGTTCTGTGCGACTGTCTGGAAAGACAATCTGTGGGCAACCCAATTCCATCCGGAAAAATCGCAACGCGTGGGCCTAACCATGCTCAAAAATTTTGCCACCCTTACCTAACCCCCCCCCCCCCCCCCCCGTGCTGCTGTGGTGAACTGGTTGAGGTTTCCGCCTTGTGACTTGGCCATTTATTGCGATTAACGATATGCATTGCCCAACCCCACCTGATGATACGACTGACACCGTGGCGTTTCCCCTGTTGCGCGATCCTGCGGAGTATGTCGCGTGCCAATGGGATCTGACGCAAAACGACGCGCGTCGAGCCTATTGGTTGGAAGTGTTTCGCACGCACCTGGTGACGTTGGAACAATTAGCGAAGGCCAGTGATGAGCAGTCCGATGCAACAGCGCGTGCAGCGCAGATGGCCAGCGAGTTTTCCAGCTATCTGAATCGATGTGAAGCGGAGCCGAATGCGTTTACGCGATTGGATATCAATGAAATCTGCATCGAACGCGAACGGCTATTGCGGTCGCATGGTTTTGCTGATCCGTATCGTGACGACAAGGCCCGCGAAAATCGTGCGGCATTGGCCGTCTTGCCAACATTGTTAGCTGAGCTCGATGCGTTGGATGAAAACGAGCGTGCGGTGCGTGTGATTGAGGGTGTGTTCGCAGGCAATATCTATGACCTGGGAGCGATCGAAACGATGGCCATGTTTGCCAGGGGATCGGTTGATTTTCGACAGGTGCGTCAAAAGCTCAAGCCTCGGCCTTGGTTGATGGATCACTTGGATGCGTGGTTGAGCCGATGGCAAAACGGACCCGCGCACCGGTCTGCGGTGCTGTTCGTGGATAACGCGGGCAGTGATATTGTGCTGGGCATGATTCCGTTGGCCCGGGAACTGGTTCGGCGAGGCACGCGGGTGATCCTGACGGCCAATTCGACCCCGGCACTCAATGATGTGACCTACCCGGAGCTGGTCGAGTTGATGCAGGCGGTGGGCCAAATCGATCCGGTGATTCGCGAGGGTGACGTCGAGATTGTGCCCAGCGGCAATGGGGCGCCCCTGATCGATTTGTCACGGGTGTCCACCGAACTGGCCCAGGCGGTGACGCGTCGTCAGGTCGATCTGGTGATTCTCGAAGGCATGGGACGGGCGATTGAGAGCAACCTCGATGTGGCGATGACCTGCGATGTCATGAATCTGGCCATGGTTAAGGATCAAGGCGTGGCTGATGCGCTCGAGGGGGCGATGTACGATCTGGTGATGCGGTACGTCCAGCGTGAACCGGCGCATTGAATCAATCTCTGGCTTTTTATGTTTTTTGGGGTGAATAAAATATTTTTTGCAATAACCCCCAAGCCCATGGCGTTAACCGTTTATGACCATCCATCCGCTATCCATGCGTCAACGCTTGCGACTGATTTTTCGGCACCAGCATCGACATCTGTTGCGCTTGTGCCAATCGCATCACCAGCCCTGGCATGCAAGCCAACTACGCCCATCCAATCAGCCTGGCCAACCTGGCTATTCATGCCCAACGCAGCGACCGCGATCAGCAAAGCCGTGCCATCAAGGTCGGCCATTCGGCCGTGGGTTCACCCTGATTGAATTGCTGGTCGTGATCTCCATCATCGGCCTGCTGATCGGAATTCTGACCCCGGTGTTGTCATCGGTCAGGCGAGCCGCAGTCAAGACCGCATGTGCCAGCAACCTGCATCAGATCGGGCTGGTGTTCAACATGTACAGCGAAGATAACAAAGGCGTACTGCCGGTGTCGCGGTATATGCCCGAGCCGTTTCTATCTACATTAACAGCCCCTTCAATCGCAGACCTGTTCGATAATTACATTCAAGGCGATGGCAATCAGGCCGCCCGCGTGTATGCCTGCCCAGGTGATGACGTGGCGTTTGGTTTGTCCGGCATGAGCTACGATTACCACACGAGTTTAGGCGGTAAAAAAATCGAAGACTACTGGCCGGTCAAACGGTTCAATATTGATGTTTCCGAAGTGTGGGTGTTGCGCGATTACGATAGCATTTTTGCAGCGGATTTGACCGGTGGCAGTACGGTCGAAATTCCTCCGTTTCATGATCTGCGTAATCTATTGTTTGCCGATGCCCACGTCGGTAATTATAACTGAGAGAGTGAAGGCCAAGCGATGAACACAAGCTCACGAAAAAAAATGCAAGTTGGATTGTTAGCCACCGCATCGTTATTGGTGTTGGCGGGCGGGCTGTATGCCGCGTGGTTATTCACGCCGCCAGCATTGCCCTCGACCAATGACGACATCATGGATCTAGTGGGCTCGCCTCGTTTCACGCGACTAAGCCCCGCGCAAAAGGAACGTTATTACGATCGCATGACCGAGCTGGGTGACTCCATGTCGGCTGACGAGCGTCGTACGATGTGGCAGTCAGCCCGAGAGGATCCGGAAAAGCGTGCTGAATTTCGGTCGGCCATGGAATATCGCATGTATTCGCAAGCACGGCGTTATGCCCAGGCTGCACCGGAAGAGAAGATGGCCGTTCTCGATGAAGCGATTCAAGCTATGGCGGCGATGATGGCCCAGCGCCCGCGGGGTGGACGGCCCGGTGGCGAACGCGGTGGCAATCGTGAAAACGACACGCGTACGGACGAGCAACGTGATGCCGATCGTGCCGCGCGTCGTGAAGCCCGCACGCAGGAAATTCAAAATCGCATTGAGCGCGGTAACCCACAGCGACAGGCATTAACCCGTGAATTTTTTCAAGCCTTGCGAAAGCGTGGCGAAGAATTAGGATTGCCAACACGCGGCCCAGGCCGTGGTGGGCCGGGCCCAGGCTAATCGTCGCCGCAATCCACTACTGATACGCATTACGATAAATACTCGCGTGTAGAATTTTGTTGCTCCCGGTGAATACCGGGAGTTTGTGTGAAGGGAAATTTCAGGCCGTGCGAGTTTTTTGTGGGTTTAGTATTACGGATCGTTTTGCTGCCATGGCACATCGGGTTGGCCGGTTAGATGATTGGCCCAGCGTGCATAGGCGAATAGCAAATCGCTGAGCCGGTTGAGATAGATCATCGCTGCGGGGTTGACCGTTTCCAATTGCGTCAGTGTGACGCATTGACGCTCAGCACGACGGCAGACACTGCGAGCCACATGCAAACGTGCAGCCAGTTCCGAGCCGCCGGGCAAAATGAATTGCCGAAGCGGTGGCAAGGGTTCGGACGCCTGATCGATCCATCGTTCCAATTGTTCGTAATGTGCAGGCGTGATACGACGCGTGCGCGATTCGAGGGCCTGGGATTTGGCCGATTGTTTGGTCTCGGGATCATCCCCATCTCCCGGCAATTCAGTGGGCATGGGATCCAATTGGGGCGTCGCCAGATCAGCACCCAGATCGAACAGATGCGATTGAATCGTCAACAAGGATTCTCGCAACGGCCCCCCCATGGAATCCGAATCGTCGCAAGCCACAATCGCTAGTCCGAGCAGGCTGTTGAGTTCATCCACATCGCCATAGCTCGCGACGCGTCGATGGTCCTTGCCAACACGCTGGCCATTGAACAAACCTGTCGTTCCATCGTCGCCGGTTTTGGTATAGATTTTCATAGATTTGGCTAGATCGTTAGTAAGCGGAATAGTGAGATGGAGTCAAGGCGAGTGTGTGGTGAGCCGGATCGATGCCGTGCGACAGGATGATCCCGTCGTGCCAGGATATTGTCGGTATGTTGGGGTAATGGCAACGTCAGAGTTTTGCTTCGAGTTGCTTTTGGCGCGTTGCGAACCGTGCTTGTTGTTCAGGGGTGTATTGATCGACGCAACGCGGGCAGGTCACGCCTTCTCGGTAATCGGGATGGTCGCGGTCCTCTGCCGTGACTGGCCAACCACACGCAAAGCAGAGTTCGTGATCGGTTTCTTCCAAGCCCTGTTTGACCGCCACTCGGCGATCAAATACGAAACACGCGCCTTGCCAACGCGATTCGGCTTCAGGTATTTCTTCGAGGTATTTCAGAATGCCGCCGCGCAGGTGATAAACATTTTCGAAGCCTTTGGCTTTGAGTAGCGCGGTGGATTTTTCACAACGGATACCGCCGGTGCAAAACATGGCGATCTTCGGGTGCGTGGTCGGGTCCAGATGTTCGTCAGCGTAGGATGGAAAATCACTGAAGCTATCAGTGTCCGGATTGATGGCTGGGCCGTTCGCGCCGACGAATGTGCCGATGGCCACTTCGTAATCGTTGCGTGTATCAATGACCGTGACCGTGGGGTCGTCGAGCAATTCGTTCCATTGTTCGGGCTCCACATATTGCCCCGTGTTGCCTGGATCACATACATCAAGTTCGGGCACGCCCATCGTGACGATTTCTCGTTTGAGATGAACCTTCGTTTTGCGAAACGGCATGGTCTGGGCGGTGGACCACTTCACATCAAGATCCGTAAACACCCCGTGATATTTAGCATGATGACGCAGGTCATCCACAAAAGCATGCAACGCATCGTGAGGGCCCGCGATCGTTCCGTTGATTCCTTCGTCTGCCAACAACAACGTGCCACGCAATCCGCGATCATCCATGGCCTGGCGAAGCGCATGGCGCAACGTCGCCAGATCGTCGAGTCGCACAAATCGATATAAAGCCGCAACGGCGTAGGGTGACATGAATTTATTTTAGCGAAGGCGACGAACCTCGCGATCTCGAGGCACCAAACATGTCATGGCATCCCATTCCATCACATCCCATGCCACTGACGCGCTGCTGTTCGTTGTCCGTTTGTAAAGCTGGAGTGTCCCCGCACGCCCGATGGATGGACCTCGGCCTCATTGTGCGGTCACATGCATTGGTCGTGCAGATGGGGGCGTGTGCGGTGGGGTGGGTGTGGGTGGGGGGGGGCATGTGTGGTTGTTTTCATAAATTCATGCGCTTCAATTTTGGTGTGATTTTCATTCGTAAAGGAAATTTCTATGTATTTGGGGTTGAATTACCTGGGCGGTTTGTGTATTATTGGGAAAATTGTTCCGTATCAATTTTTGTGTTTATCGTCGTTGTGATAGCGGGTGGGTTGTGTAGAAGTTGGCTTTTCTATTGAGTTGGCAGGAGTACCGTCCATGAATCAGGTTTTTCCAGTTGGCGAGCAATGTGTTCTGGGTCGTGTTGCGATCAAAAGATTCCGTGATTTTGTTGGTGCTGTTGCCAGCGTGGCTGTCGCGTTGGTTGGCGGTTTGTGTCTTCTGGTGTTGGCTGGCCAGGTCAATGCGATGCAGGCGCCGGAAACTCCAGAGTCGAATCAGGTGGATTGGCAAGCCGATGGCAGTATTGATGCCAAGGTATTTGCGACCGAGGCCATTGCGGGTGTCGATGCGAATTCCTGGTTGCAATTCGCACAGCATCGCCGGATCGGACAAACCTTTCGATGTCAGCAGCCGCGGCTTGTCATGGTGCAGTTTGGTTTGGATGGTATTGATGGTGGCTATCGCGGCTTGACGTGTCGGCTCAGCGAAGCGCAGCAACCAAACGTCACTGTGCGCTTGCGTCGAGATGGTCCTGATGGTGAATTGGTGGCGCAGCAGGTTTATCGGCCGGGCGATATTCCAGCGGACTTGCCGTTGCAAGTGGACGTGCCAAGTGATCCAGCGATGGTCTGGTATATCGAGGCGGAAGTTGATCGTCAGGATTATCCGGATCCCACGGCCATGATTGTGAACGCGACGGCGGACGATCGCTATGTGGATGGCCAGTTGTATTTAGATGGTGAACCGGCAGAGGGTGATTTGCATTTGCGCATCACTGGCGAGAATCATTTGGCTGGGGTTTGGCCTGGGGCGTTTGTGTTGTGGGCTGCGCCTGCCGAGGCTCGGGTGTGGATTAATCCTGATGATGTGATAGGACTTATGCTGGCGGACAATCCTGAGAAGCCGATTGAATTGGCGGGAGCGCGTGATGAGTGGGTTTGTGTGCAAATCACGGCAACGCCAGCGCCGGGACAGCGCATTGATGAGGCGTCGTTGGTGCTTGATGAATTGACTGGTCCTGATGGTCACGCGATTGGTCAGGATGATGTTCGCATTCACTGGTTGCGTTATTCGCATGAAATTCATCACAACGGTTCGCGCGATAGTGGGCGGTGGTATCCTGATCCGCTGGCGCCGACTTCTGTGGCACGGTTGGTGGGAATGCCTGAAAATCAGCGTGCAAATGTCACTTTCTGGGTGGAGATTCGTGTGCCCAGCGGCGCGGCGGCGGGTGACTACCACGGGCAAGTTAAGGTACGGGTTAATGGTGGGAGTGATGGTGAGGGGGCGGGGGGTGCGGTAGATCTGGAGCGGTCAATCCGCTTGGCTGTGCGTGATTACACCATGCCTTCGTCGACATCGACGCATACCGGGTTGTTCAAAATTCGCGGCGGATCAGTGGTTCGTCATCGTGCGATCACCGAAGATTTGGCGCAGTATCGTATTGCTAACGGGGCGTCGCTGAGTCGGTACACGCACAGTATTTTGCGAAAAGCTGATTTCAGCGAGGCGGCGTACGATATCGTGTTGGGTGCTGAGATGCAGCAGTCGCTGATCGCCACGGGCGAAGTGCTTGAGCAGCATGGTCTACATTCTCTGCGAATCAATCCGTGGGCGGATACCTATCGCCTGTTCCAAACGGGTTCGCCAGAGGCGCGAGAAGGCATCATCCGTTTTTGGAAAACGTACTACCCGATTTTAAAAGAACGCGGATGGGTTGATAGTGCGTATACGCGAATGGTGGATGAGATTGACGGCGACGAAATGAATACCAGCAATGTCAGCAGCATCGCGGCGCTTTTTCGCGAGCATGCACCAGGCGTCAAGATCATGGTGACTGCAATGGGTACGCCGGATGTCGAGCAATTGTCAAGGGCGATCGGCATCGTTGATATTTGGGCGCCGAGTTCACGGTACTGTGCGAAGGCAATGGGTTTTTATCAGCAGCGTTTGGCGGCGGGCGAGCAGGTGTGGCCATACATTCATGACTACCTGTTTCACCCAAGCGATGTCGCGGGCGGTCGTTTGTTTTTCTGGATGTTGCATAAGTATGGCTTTCAGGGAACGACGTTGTGGAACGTGGCGCCGCGTGGCGAGTTTGAACATACGTGGTTTGGAATTATTCGTCGAGATGCTGTTTGGCCGGGTGATGGCACGTTGTATTACCCGGGGGCCACGGATGCGCGGTTTATGGATATGTGGCGTTCGGTTCGTCTGGCCCGTATCCGTGATGGGCTGGAGGATCGCGAGTGTTTGTTGTTGCTTGACGGCCTTGTGGCTCAGGCCAATGAAAAGGGCGTGCTGACGCCGGAGCTGGCTGAGCAGGTCGCGGATGCGCAATCCTGGGCCGGTCGACTGACGCATGGGATGGGTAATTTCACCAATGACTTGTCGGCCGTCGGCCGGGCTCGCAATGCGATAGATGGGGCAATCGTGGCGCTGCAGATGGTTCTGGCAGGCAAATAGCGAGGGCTGGTCATTGTGGAATATGTAAAAATTAATACGATACAATTTTTTGAATGCGATGAATTGTTTTTTAATGTATTTTTGTAAATACATGTTTTAAAATAACTAATGGTTGGCAATGGGGTTTGTGTCTTGTGGAAAAATAGTATTGATTTTGGATTAAATTGTGTTATAATTGTTCTGTCTTGAGTGAGCTTGTCTATGTCCATACCCAAAAACACCATGCGAAATACGACGTCTACTTCCGGCAAAATGAATCGGCAAGAAGGTTCGCCGTTGTATCGCCAAGTGGCGGATGTGCTGCGTCTTCAGATTCAACAGGGCCAATTCAATCCACGTGAGCCGATGCCGACTCATCGCGAGCTGGTCACGAAATTTGATGTGTCGCCCGCTACGATCCGTGAAGCGCTTCGCACCTTGACCAAAGAAGGTTTGATCGTTGGCGAACAGGGGCGTGGGACCTTTGTGCGTCAGGCTGCGGCCAGTGATGCGAGCGAATCGGAGCAGGCATCTTTTCAGCGGGTGGGATTAGTGATGCCGTTAGGCGTGGGCAGTTTCTTTGCGGGGATGGTGGAAGTGATTGAAGACGCGGTGGAGAGCCGCGGCAGTCGGGTGGTATTGATTAACAATCGCGAAGATGCTGACCTGGAAATGTTGCGAGTGCGCGATTTGGTCGGCGAAGGTGTGGATGGCTTGCTGTGGATGTGTCCGGAGAAAAAATCGAACGCGCGTTTTTTCCGTCAGATCGTCATGCAGATGCCTGTGGTGGCCATCGATAGAACGCTTGATGCTGACGATGAATTGGTCAGCCTGGTGGAAGCGGATAACTATGGCGGCATGTATCAGATGGTTCAGCACATGGTGAGCCAGGGGCGTCGTCATATCGCTTTGGTCAAAAAGCCCGTCAATGTAAGTTCGGTGGTTCGACGTGGTCGTGGTTATGAAATGGCTTTGCGTGATGCAGGTATCGAACCGCGAGCGGAATGGATTTTTGAATCCCGGTCGCGTGATGATCAGCGTTGCGTGGAGCGCATTCTGGAAAGCGATTGTTCGTTTGATGCGATTGTGTGTGAAACCGATGACGTGGGTCTGGGTGTGATTTACGCTCTGCACGAACGAGGCGTTCGCGTGCCTGATGATATCGCGGTGAGTGGTTTTAACGATTCGGTGTATGCCAGCCCGTTGATGACCAGTGTGGGATGGGATGTTGAGCAGATGGGGTCGCGGGCCGCGAATTTGTTGATGGATCAAATCGAAAAACAACGGTCGGGCCAAGGCTATGAGCGAGCGCGGATTTCTATTCCCACGCACGTGGTGCCACGAGCCTCGACAGTTGGAAAAACAGAAAAAAACGCGAGTCAACGAGGCAATGAAGCCACAGTGCCCGTGGGATTAACGTTTCAATCCCGATCATGATCGTCTGTAAGTAAGTGTGGTTTTAACGTGGATCGGCGTGGAGCGGCGTGTGCGTGGTATGGGGGGCAAGTAGTAAATGTCGGTACTCGGATTCATGTTCATGAACGGGGAAAGTTATTGAGCGGGGTTGTTTTGTCTTTATTTTTGTAATGCGTCATTTCATTTTCAAAGGAGAATAGTATGAATTTATTTCGTTCACAATTGGCCGTGGCAGCTTGCGCCACATTAGCACTGGCCTTCAATGTTAATGCGAGCATTCAGGAAGATTTTGATAACGCGAACTGGTCTGATGACTGGACGTGGCAAACGACCAGCACCGGTAATGCGATTAACTGGGGCGCTAATCAAAGCGGGTCGGACCTGACGCTGTCCGCGCTGGCAGGTTCAGGGTATGACACCGGCACGCTGACTCACAAGACCGGCGTAGCTCCGGCACCGGATAGTATTCCTGGCAACGACGCGGGCAAGATCGAAGCTATTTACAAATTCAAATGGACCTCCGGCAGCATGCGCATGTACACGCAAGTTCGCTTGTACAACGCGCCGGGCTCAGACGATTACCTGTTGTTGAATTTTCTGGTCAATGGTGATGAGGTCGCTGATGGCAGCGGACGTATCCAAATTCATGTGGATTCAACCGGGCCTAACGATTACACCCGCAGCGAGAATACGGATGTGCAAGCGACTGATACTGAAGGTGAATATGGTTGGTTTCGCTGGACGTTAGATGTGGATGAACGTCGGGTTTTTCTCCATGAATCCACCGATGGCACGGCTTGGGCACAACTGCGCAACATGGATATGTCCACCGCGAACTACAACAATTTTTTCAATGATATGACCTTTGTGGTGCCTGAAATCAAAATGGAAATCAAGAACGACGGCGCCGGTGCAGCGGATCGATTGATCGCCATAGACAGCATCTACGTGTCTGATCTTGGGGTGGCGGTGCCAGAGCCTGCCTCGTTGGCGATGTTGGGATTGAGTGCCATGGGTTTGCTGATGCGTCGTCGCAGCAGCAAGTAATCCGTATCAATGGTGATGGATAGTTACGCGTTTATGTAGCTGGCCATCACCATTTGAGTTATCCGTAGTTCGCTTCCCATGTTTCGAGTGTGATTGATTGCATTCAGGAGAATCGAGTTGTACCAGCGTGCCTGCTATTGTGGCGAAAAAAATCGGACGCATGGCCGTGAGGCGTTTACGCTGATCGAACTACTGGTTGTGATATCGATCATAGCCTTGCTCATTGCGATTCTATTGCCCGCACTTGAGTCGAGCCGTAAGAATGCGCAGCGTATCGCCTGTGCGTCCAATGTGCGTCAGTTTGTGATTGCCATGTCGGCGTATGCAACTGACAATCATGATGCCTATCCATCGCTGGTGTACGGCGGTTCGCAACGATCGTGGGGTAGTTATGCCACCGCTGCGCCGGACAGTGGGGGTAACTACGAAGCGATCGGATACGGCCTGCTGTACAAAATGGATTACCTGCAGAGTTTTGAATTTTTCTATTGCCCCAGCCGTGATCAAACGAGCTGGCCCGCACTCTATATTTTCAGTGATAATCCCTCGTATAAAACCGACATTGACGGGACCGCCTATCCTCGTGCCACGTGTTACAACATGCGAGGTTGGGAGCCGAGTGGTGATCCGGTGAATTATCCATTTGGCGAAGGCATAGAAGGTTGGGCCGTGCCGGATCGAGATCGGCGAGCCATCGTCGCGGATATGTTCCTGGACTGGGATCTAGCGGTCGCAGCTCATGAATCAGGCTTGAACGTAGGCTATTCCGATGGATCGACGAA